>CAKUXT010000006.1 GCA_934700375.1 uncultured Bacilli bacterium
GCAACAGGAGCATTGTGCCTGTCCCAATGTTGTGCTATAGTTCTATTTAAAGTCCAATGTCAGGGGTGCGGTACAGAAAAGACTGTTTTCGGTTTTGCCGACTAGTTCATTTCATATGATTGAATTTCTGAAGCTGATGGATATCCGATATGTTGAGAAAGAGACCAATTCAGCTGCAGTCACTTGCACTGCAAGACCGGAACTGCTGCTGAACAAAAAGTTCATTGATACGTACTGTAAAACGGATGAGCATCTTTTCATGCTCATCATGCATGAACTTTACCATGTCATTTTAGGACATACCCATCTTTTCAAACGAACAACTGAGATAGATAACATCGCCTTTGATGCTGTCATCAATGCGATGTTATGCAAAATGTTTCCAGCTGAAGAATATGTTTCATTTTTTACATCAATCAATACTGATGAGACCTTTCCAGGGTGTATCCTTAGACCGATTGGAAAGAAAACACCAAAGAAATATATACCAACACTCAAAAATCTCTATTACACAGAGACTGGAACGTATTATGAAGTTTATGAGTGTATTTCAAAAGAATTGACTGATATGCTGAAGGAAGGAAAAATCAAATATCTGCTATTAGGAAATCATAGCAGCGGCAACGATGATATGCATAACCCGCTTCTAAAGAAAATGATGGATGATATCATATCAAAATGGCCTAGAGAAAAGATAACTGATGGAAGAGATTTAGGCGGTGAATTAGAAGACAAAACTATTCAATTCGAACTGAAAAATAGAAAAAATCTAAATAAGATGAAGAGATTGTTAAGAATGTCGGGTGTCTTAAATGGCCAAGCGTTAAAAACAAAACAATCAGTAAAAAACGTAAAAGAAGATGCGATTATGGTAACACCTGATTATAAAGACAGAACATTGCTTACAAAATCAATCATCTATAAACAGCCGCTTCTCTATAATTCATCTTTGATTACACCAAAACCGGTCAGAAAGAGCGAAGTTCAGACGCTTGTATATTTGGATGTCTCTGGTTCAGTTGTAAGTGACATCAACCATTTTGCGCCACTATTACTGAGGCCCTATAAGAACAAAGAATGTCTTCTTTTTGCTTTTTCGACAATCGTTGTTCCCGTTTCTTATCAAGAGTTCAGAAAAGGGAAATATCAATCTACAGGCGGTACATCATTAGACTGTATCTTTGAACATTATTTTTCTTTGCCTGTCAAAAAACAGGTGAAGAAGATTCTGATACTGACTGATGGTTATACTGGGGAATTGAATGCCAGTTATTATCAACGCATCGAAGAAAATAAAATACAGGTCTATTGTGGATTGTTTGGGAATTATACAAAGGATGATATGTCGGATATTACGAAATATTTTGAGGAGTTCAAATCATGATTTTAACAGCTGAATTTGTATCTAAAGGGCATCCTGATCGTCTGTGTGATGCTATTGTCAATGAAATAGTCAATTACGTCGTATTAAAAGATAAAGATGCACTTTGCGGATTGGAATGTGCTGTTCATACCAACAAAGTTTTTGTTGATGGAAGAATAGCCGCAGGGAAAGACGAGAAAGTGATAGATGAAGAAAAAATCAAAGAAATAGTAAGAGAAGTCTATCGCAATGCTGGATATGGTGAAGGTAGATACGGAAACGCATCGTGGAACCCTTTTCCGGAAAACCTTGAGATTATTTTAGATGTCTGCATTGAACTTTTATCGGATGATGAAAGAAAATTAAGACAATACAGTGATGATCAGAATGTTGTTAACGGATATGCTATTGATTCAAAAGAAACGGATTATTTACCAGTTGAACATTATGTTGCACTGCGTCTTGGCCAAGCGTTTAATAACAAATTGTTGAATTCCTTTCATGACAGATGTTATTTCGGACCTGATTTTAAAATATTGGTGCAGTTGAACGAGAAAAACGGTAAATATTCATGGGAAAGGCTGACTCTCAGTGTTCAGCATATTCTTGGCCGAGAATTCCGAGAGATTTATCACGATATGATTTGGGAGATAAATCTTTCGCTAGGAGGATTATTCGAAAATACAAGATTTTCATCTTTGGCAGAAATTGACGAAGAACATTTCTTCTTGAATGGAGCAGGAGACTTTGTGCAAGGGGGACCAGAAGGAGACAATGGCTTGTCTGGAAAGAAATTATGCATCGATTTTTATGGACCTTCTATTCCAATAGGCGGAGGTGCCATCTATGGCAAGGACCCGCATAAAATCGATGTCTGTGGAGCTCTTCGTGCACGTGAATTAGCTGTAAAATTAGTAAAGGAACATGGCTATCATAGTGTTTTTACGACTTTGGCCTGGTCTCCGGGAGAGGTGGCTCCCCATATCATTGAGGCTTATGAAATAGATATTTTCGGAACAAAAATTCCAATTGATAAATCACTTCTTCCGGCTAAAGATTATTTTTCCATTGAGTGTATTAACAATGATTTGAAATTGGCAGAGAGAAAAATCACATCGATTAAAGACATCACGTGATGTAATGCTCAAGTATCTCTATTTCACTGGTATGCAGCAGCTTGAGAAAAAAGGAATCATCAGAGAAGTAAGCCATGAATTGGATGAATATAAAACCATGGAATGCAACTATGAGACTGATCTTGAAATCGGACAGATATACGATGTCTGACTAAAAGATAAGCTTCTGACATCTTAAATGCTTATGACGATGATTCTGACTGACAGAACATCTCTATTAAGGACATCCATTGAAAATTTTTGCCGTAAACGGAAAGAATATTCAATATTCTATTGAGAAAATGCTTTTTGAAAACTATAATGGTATTGAATAAAAATGCCGTAAACGGAAAAAATATTCAGTGGAGGTCTTATGGAAGTCATTGATAGAGGCTCATATTTGCAAAAACTGATCGATAGAAGAGAAAATGGTCTTATCAAAGTCATTACTGGAATCAGAAGATGCGGTAAATCTTTTTTGTTGGACCCTTTGTTCAAAGAATATCTGATGAAAGAGGGCGTAAAGGAAGATCACATCATCAAACTGGATTTGGACGAAAGAAGAAATCACAAATATCTCGACCCTGACGCTCTTGATGAATATGTCAGGAATCTGATTATTGATGATAACATGTATTATCTTTTGCTTGATGAAGTTCAGAAAGTCGATGATTTCGAATCGGTTTTGAATGGTTTTCTTCATATCAGAAATCTTGATGTCTATGTAACTGGCAGCAATTCAAAATTCCTATCTTCTGACATCATCACTGAATTTCGTGGGAGAGGTGATGAAATCAGAGTCTTTCCTTTGTCTTTTTCCGAGTTTGTTTCTGTCTATAAGGGAACTTTTGATGAAGCCTGGAGAGAATATATCACTTATGGTGGTATGCCAAGAATACTGTACTGCAACAATGAAGAAGAAAAGAGCAACTATCTGAAGAAATTATTTGAAAAGACTTACCTGAGTGACATTATCGAGAGAAACAAAGTACAAAGAACGGATGTGCTTGATGCCGTTGTCAATATTTTAGCCTCCTCAATCGGCTCTTTGACTAATCCTTTGAAACTTCTGAATGCATTTATCAGCAACGGGGTAAAAGACATTTCCGTCAATACATTGACCAAATATATCGACTATTTGACTGATTCATTTCTGATTGAAAAATCAGAACGCTATGATATCAAAGGAAAGCGATATATTCAGACTCCGTACAAATATTATTTTTCAGATATTGGGTTACGTAATTCAAGATTGAACTTCAGACAATTGGAAGAGAGCCATATTATGGAAAATATCCTGTTCAATGAATTGTTATGTCGTGGATGCAATGTCGATGTCGGTGTTGTTCCGATAAGAGAAGGCGATGACAGAAAACAAGTCGAAATCGATTTTGTCTGCAATCAGTTCAATAGGCGATATTATATTCAATCCACGTTATCATTGGAAACGAGAGAGAAAACGCTTCAGGAAGAAAGGCCGTTGCTCCATGTTCCTGACAATTTCAAAAAAATCATTGTTGTCAAGGACAATATCAAATCATGGATTACGGAAGAAGGAATCGCAGTTATCGGAATCAAAGAATTTCTATTGAATAAGAACAGTCTTGACTTCTAAAAAACATAGAAATCAAAGAATCAGCATCGAAGCTGAAAACAGACTATCCGTATACAGAGGTAAAAAGGAGACTTAGAAAAGTTGTTCTAGCTCTATTGATACTCGATAGCGCTTTCAATTTTGAATGAATGTTGAATATTTGTTCTGAAATTTGATAGTCTTTTTCTTTAAAATGCCCATAATCAACATTATTTCTAACGAAAATATTTTGTTTAATTTTCTCTATGAAGTAGAATATTCACAGTAGATCTAAAAAAGGAGATTTGACTATGGATCAGAAATTAGAACCCCTATTCACCCCTTGGAAGATTGGAAACGTCGAAATCAAAAATCGAATCGTCATGACTTCTATGGGCGGAACTTCCATTTTCGGATGGATGGAAATCAATCACTTCGACAAAGAAGCAGCCAAATTCTTATTGGATAAAGCCAAGAACAATGTTGGATTGATTCTCCCTGGCATTCAGCCTGTCTATAACCCGATGTTAGGACAATGGCTGTATCGCAAAAAGGGAATGTATCGTGAACTGAAAGAGTTCATGAAGGAAATCCATAAGACAGGAGCCAAGATGTTCGTTCAGCTCACTGCAGGATTCGGACGCTCCTTCACTATCTCTCCTGTCATGGAGAAAATGTACACCAATCCTGTTGTACGCACCCTTGCAAAGCCAATCATGAACTTCGACAAGATCTGCGCCTCCTCTTCAGCAAGCCCGAATGTCTGGTCTGACAAAGTCCCTTCCAAAGCGATGACAGTCAAAGACATTCAGCGCTTCATCAAAGCCTTTGCAAAGACAGCAAAGCTTTTAAAGGAAGCCGATGTCGACGGTGTTGAGATCCATGCTGTCCATGAAGGATATCTCCTTGACCAGTTTACTCTTCCCTATATCAACAAGAGAACTGATGAATATGGCGGAAGCTTTGAGAATCGTTATCGCTTCCCTGTCGAAATCGTCAAAGCCATCAAAGAGACCTGCGGAAAAGACTTCCCTGTCTCCTTACGTTTCTCCGTCATCAGCAAAGCCAAAGGATTCCGTCAGGGCGCTGTTCCTGGGGAAGACTATGTCGAAGCAGGTAGAGATATGAAGGAAGCCGAAAAGGCAGCCAAGTATCTCCAGGATGCCGGATATGATATGCTCAACTGCGATAACGGAACCTATGATTCCTGGTATTGGGCACATCCTCCGATCTATATGCCTGAAAACTGCAACCTTGAAGATGTCGAACATATCAAGAACTTCGTCTCTATCCCTGTCGTTGCAGCCGGTAGAATGGATCCGAGTGTCGCCGCTGATGCCATCAAGGAGAACAAGCTTGATGCAGCAGGCTTTGCCCGTCCGTTCTTAGCCGATGGCGCATGGGTTACAAAGATGATGGAAGGAAGAGAAGATGAGATCCGTCCGTGCATCTGCTGTCACAACGGCTGTTTCAATATGACACGCTATAAGGGCAGTGCAAACGATCAGGATTTATCCGATTCTCTCCATATGGCACGCTGCGCCATCAATGCAGAGACCATGCAGACCAATGTCCACTATATCAAGAAGGCAAAGAAAGCCAAGACAGTCGCCATCATCGGCGGCGGTATCGGCGGTATGGAAGCTGCCCGTGTCCTTGCTCTTCGCGGCCATAAGCCTGTCATCTATGAAAAGAGCGATCATTTAGGCGGTGTCTTTGTCCCTGCTTCCTCTGCTTCCTTCAAAGGAAAGCTCAGAGAACTTCTTGCTTGGTATGAGCTTCAGATGAAAGACCTCAATGTCGAGATTCATCTCAACACTGAAGTGAAGAGCTTAGCCGATGTCAAAGCTGATGAATATATCATCGCAACCGGTTCGAAAGCCAGAAAGCTTCCGATCAAAGGCATCGAAAAGACCATGGAAGCTGTCGAGTATCTCTCCGGAAAAGAAGTCGGTGAGACAGTCGCTGTCATCGGCGGCGGCTTGACCGGCTGTGAAATCGCCTATGAACTCTACCTCTCCGGTCATAAGCCGATCATTGTCGAAATGCTCGATGACCTTGTCAAACAGAAAGGTATCTGTATGGCAAACAGCCAGTACTTAAGAGATTACTTCGCCTATAAGAAGATTCCTGTCTACTTAGAGACAAAGCTCAAAGAAGTTCAGGATGGTAAGATCATCTGCACAACAAAGGATAAGAAGGAGATTGAAATCCCTTGCGACAATGTCATTATGTCCGCAGGTTATGTCTCTACTCCGCTTGTCGGAAAAGAAAAAGGCAAGATTCATCTTGTCGGAGATTGTCTGAAAGTCGGTAATTTACGTTCTGTCATTTGGAAAGCCTATGATGTTGCAATGAAAATTTAGGAGGCAACTATGTACGAACCTAAAATGAAGCTGACTGATAAGGAATTGTCCATCCTTCAGGGATTGGAAGGGAGCGCGAAAGCCAAGATGATGGAAGTCATCGTCAGATATGGCGATACCTTCCATGCTGAAAGACTGGTTCCTATCACTCACAAGAAGAGTCATTTTGTTACGTCTTTCGGTATCTCGATGCTTAAACCTGTCTATCCGTTAATGGATGAACTGATCGCATCAGGATGCAAAGTCGAAGAAGGATTCACCATGGATCCTCGTCCGCTTGACTATAAGAATGTTTCCTGCGGACCGCTTGAGAAGTTTGTCTTCTCCAATGTCATGTACGGAAAGCAGAAGTATTATGAGAATCAGCTTGCCCAGATCGGTTTACAGGACAAGGACGGATTCACCTGCACCTGCTATTTGAAGGAAGTCGGAAATACGCCTAAGAAAGGAGATATCCTCTCTTGGAGCGAATCCTCTGCTGTCGTTTTTGCAAACTCTGTCTTAGGAGCAAGATGCAACCGTAACTCCGGTATCGTTGATACCTTCGGCGCTATCTTAGGCGTTGTTCCTGAATTCGGTTTCTTGACCGATGAAGGAAGAAAAGCAACTTGGAAGATCATTTTAAAGACAACAAAGAAACCAGAAGCTCAGATCTTAGGTTCTGCAATCGGTATGAAGGTCATGGAAGAAGTCCCTTATGTCTATGGCCTTGATGCCTACTTGAAGGACCTTTCTGATGAAGATACGATTGCTTACTTGAAGGACTTTGGCGCAGCCACAGCCTCCAATGGTGCTGTCGGCCTTTATCATATCGATAAGATCACACCGGAAGCAAAAGAGCTCGGTGAGTCTCTTATCAAAGAAGATGCAAAGACCTACATCATCGATGATGCAGAGCTCGAAAGAGTCTATAAGTCCTATCCGATCATGTGGAAGAAGAAAAATGCCAAACCGCATAAGGCCTTTATCGGCTGCCCGCACCTCACTTTGAAACAGCTTGAGGATTGGACAGACAGAATGGTCGCTACCTTAAAGGAACAAAAGAGAGAAAAGCTTGTCGTCAATACTGTCTTCACTGTTGCTCCTGCAGTCATCGCCGAATTCAAGAAAGAGAGCCGTTATGCTGACTTCGTCAAGACCGGTGCCCATCTTAGCTACATCTGTCCTTTGATGTATGCCGATAATCCTGTCGCAGGTTCTAAGCCTCTCATCACAAACTCCAACAAGCTGAGAACGTATACGAAGTCCCGTTACTACAAAGATGATGAGATCTTAGCAATCATCACCGGAAAGGAATCCTGCAAATGAGAGAATTCAAAGGTAGAGTATTGTTCCCTGGAACATACAAAGGAGAGGCTGTTGTCTCCCATCATGGACTCAATACATTGGCTTCCTTCCAGACCAGCGCATTGATTCCTACATCCAAGAAGATCATTGTCGGAGATCAGAACAATCCTGATCTTTATAAGAAGAATATCACCGGAAAAGCCCTTTGTCTTCCTCAGACAATCGGCTCCACAACTGGTGGCATGGTCATTCAGACTGTCGCTGTCAGAAATCTGGCTCCGAAGGTCTGGTTATTCAGTAAGACTGTCGATCCCTTAGCAGCATCCGGTATCATCTTATCCAACGTCTGGAATGATGTCGGACTCATCGCCATCGATGAACTCGGTGATGAATTCCTCGATGCTGTCAAAACCGGTGATACGATTGAAGTTAAAGAAGACGGAACTGTCATCGTCTTCGGAAAAGAGTAAAAACAAAATGGATAATGTGAAATTCTGCAAGAAATGCGGAAAAGTGCTCGTCGACGGAGAAAAATTCTGCGCCAATTGCGGGGCACCTGTCGATGATGAAACAACAACTGAAAATACAACTTCCGGCGGTACACCTACTACCTATAAGTATGAAGCTACAAAGGCAAAGAAATCATATGGTAATTCCGGTTATGATGTCGCTGGTTTTATCCTGGGTCTCTTAAGTGTTATCTTAGGCGGCTTCCTCTTTGCTATCTTAGGTCTTGTCTTCTCCAAAAAGAACAAAGATACCAACGGCTTGGCAAAAGCCGGCTATATCCTTTCCATCATCGGCCTTGTTGTCTCTGTCCTCTATATCATTCTCATCTCCGTTTTAAGAATCGTTTGGAATATTTGATTGTCGTCTTGTTTTTTAAAGACAAACCGCATTACATGAATCAGGCTTGATCCTTTATCAGCAAAATGTAAATCAATCCCCTGTTTTTCGAAGGTTATTGAAAAACGGGGGTTTTCATTTACAGAAAAATGTCTGCTATTATATTCCGAGTGTATCTATGCTGTAGTTTTATCTTGTTTCTACAGTCGTCAAGAAACGATGATTGGCTCTAAAGAGATGATGTCTTTTGAAGAACTATTTAACATGCAGTAAGTGATTTTACAAAGTTGTTTACCGAATCATTCGATAAGACGATGATGGCCAAGCGATGCAAAAATTGAAATTTTCGGCATTTATTACGATACAAAAATTGAAATTTTTGGCATATCATGATATTATTTAGGGAAACAGGAGATGTAAGATAATGTCTGAGAGAGTATTTGAACGAAAAATTTATCAGAAGATGTTGGAATGGAAAAAAGAATCAAATGGGAAGACTGCACTGCTGATAAAAGGGGCTCGCCGCGTAGGAAAATCTACGATTGCTGAGGAATTTGCAAAAAAGGAATATTCGAGTTATATCCTCATCGATTTTTCTATTGCGACAAAAGAAATACATGAACTATTTCAGGATTTGTCAGATCTAAATTATCTTTTTCTGCGTCTCCAGCTTATTTACCATGTTAATCTCGAGAAGAGGAATTCTGTCATTATCTTCGATGAGGTGCAAAAAGAACCATATGCAAGACAAGCGATTAAACATCTTGTGAAGGATGGTAGATATGATTATATTGAAACTGGCTCATTGCTTTCGATAAAGAAGAACGTTAAGGACATCATCATCCCAAGCGAGGAGACAAGGATTGAGATGACACCCATGGATTATGAGGAGTTCAGATGGGCTTTAGGAGACAAAGCGACCATCCCGATTCTTAAGAAAGCCTTTGAAAATGAGATATCACTTGGTGATGATGTGAATCGCAGATTACTAAGGGATTTCAGACTGTACATGCTTGTCGGTGGTATGCCACAGGCAGTGAACGAATATATTGAAACCAACAATCTAAGTTTGGTTGATAAGATGAAGCGTTCGATTCTCGAACTTTACCAAGACGATTTCAGAAAGATAGATTCTACAGGTAGGGCTTCGTTATTGTTTTCCGCAATCCCTTCTGAGCTTTCTAAAAATGCGTCGAGATACCAAGTGTCAAGTGTTCTTGAAAACGCCAAGGCTGACAGGGTTTTAGGCATCATTGGTGACATGAAGGATTCTCTTACCGTCAATGTTGCCTATCATGCAAATGACATAAGCGCGGGGATGTCACTGCATGAAAATATGAATAGATACAAGCTCTTTGTCATGGATACAGGACTTTTCGTAACGCTTGCATTCATGGACAAGGATTCCACAGAGAACGTCATCTATGAGAAATTGTTGAATGACAAATTAGATGCTGATTTAGGTTATCTTTATGAGAACATGGTTGCTCAGATGCTTTATGCTAACGGAAATAAACTCTTTTACTATACTTTCCCAAAGGATAAATCGACACATAACTACGAGATTGATTTCCTTATTGCAAAGCGCAACAAGGTTTGCCCCATTGAAGTCAAATCTTCAGGATACAGGACACATGCATCCATCGATGCTTTCAGCGACAAATTTTCCAGTAAGATAGGACAGAAATATCTTGTCTATACAAAGGATCTTCATAAGGATGGTGACATACTCTGTCTTCCTATCTATATGACGATGTTCTTATAGGCTGCGATAGATTTACAAAGTGATGTAAGTGAATACTTTGCTTTTCTTGTACTCGCATCTCTTCATCTCTATCGGAAAACTTGTTGTCACAGTTGTTTTCCTAATCCTTATAAGTATATTGTGACAACAACAGAAAGGAAAGACATGTAATCTTCTTGTCTTTTTTTTAAAGACAAATCGCTTTCCATGCGCTATAATTAATTGTCAATTAGGAGGATCACTATGATCAAATTAGTTCTTATCCGTCACGGTGAAAGTGAATGGAACAAATTGAACCTTTTCACCGGTTGGACCGACGTTGAGCTCTCTGAAAAAGGCGTTCAGGAAGCTATCAATGGCGGAAAACTTTTAAACGAAGATGGTTACAAATTCGATATCGCCTTCACCTCTACTTTAAAGAGAGCTATCCATACCTGCTGGCATGTTCTCGATGGTGTCGATCAGGCTTATATCCCTGTCGTTAAGGATTATCACCTCAACGAAAGACACTATGGTGCTTTACAGGGCTTGAACAAGGCTGAAACAACTGCAAAGTATGGTGCTGAACAGGTTCATCAGTGGAGAAGATCTTTCGATATCGCTCCGCCGGCACTCGACCCGACTGATGAAAGAAATCCTGCCCTTCAGGCTGCTTACAAGAACATCGATCCGAAGGAACTCCCTCTCCATGAATCCTTAAAGGATACCATCGCCAGAGTCGTTCCTTACTACAACGAAGTCATCGTTCCTGAAATCAAGGCTGGAAAGCATGTCCTTATCGCTGCTCACGGCAACTCCTTAAGAGCTCTTGTCAAGTATCTTGACAACATCTCCGATGAAGATATCGCTGGACTCAACATTCCTACTGGTGTCCCGCTTGTCTATGAATTGGATGAAGATCTTAAGCCGATCAAGCATTATTATCTTGGTGACCAGGATGCCATCAATGCTAAGATTAACGCTGTCAAGAATCAGGATTCCATCAAGAAGTAAATCGTAAGAAAACAATGAAAGGCCAAGACTCGAATCTTGGTCTTTTTGTATGACAAAACAACAAGAACGAGAAAATTACGAATTTAAGGAAATGAACGTTTTTTAACAAAAAGTTCAATATTTCGAATTAAATTTCAATTTTTGAAAGACTCATATCACAAAAGTATAAAACAAAACACCTCAAATCCATAAAACAAAACACCTCAAATCCATAAAACAAAACACCTCAAATCAATAAAACAAAATACATCAAATTCATAAAACAAAACACCTCAAATTCATAAAACTGCCGTTGACAAACCTATGAAATGATGCGATAATTCTTTTGGTGGTAGAGTTATGATTGAATATAAAAAGAGAATTGCCGATAGTATATTGGATTTGAAATTAGAGGCTTTTGGAGCGACTTTGATTGTCGGACCAAAGGGATGTGGAAAGACCACAACTGCTAAACAAAAAGCTAAAAGCGTCATTGAATTTCAAGACGAAGATAATAGAGAAAGATATTTGGCGGTAGCAAATAATTATCCATCTAAATTATTGATTGGAGAAACGCCAAGATTATTTGATGAATGGCAGGATGCCCCTAAGATTTGGGGAGCAATCAGAAAATCAATCGATGATAGAAATGAATCTGGCCTTTATATATTGACCGGATCTTCTGCTCAGACTGTAGCTACCCCTCATACAGGTACTACTAGAATTTCAACGATGAAAATGTATCCAATGAGTTTGTATGAAAGTGGTGAATCAAATGGAAAAGTCTCTCTCATTGATTTGTTTAACAAAAAGGATATTGATTTTGTTGAGTCTAATTTGACAATTGATCAGCTTATTTTTGCTATATGCAGAGGTGGATGGCCTCGATCTTTGTATAATAAAACGCCAGCTTCCCAGTTGGAAATCGCAAAAGATCTGTTTTATCAAACCTGTCATCGAGATATCTCCAGCATTGATTCAGTGAATCGAAATCCGCTTTGGGCTGAAAAAATACTTAGGTCATATTCTCGAAATCTCTGCACGTTAGCTACAAACAAAACGATTTTCGCAGACGTGAATTCGACAACAGATATTTCTTACCCGACATATTCTGATTATATTCAGGCATTGGAAAAATTGTATATTGTTGAGAATATACCGGCATGGTGCCCTGCAATTCGATCTAAAGACACAATAAGAGCAACCGAAAAAAGAAACCTTATTGATCCTTCCATTGCAGTTGCGGCGTTGGGCGTGACTTCAGAATACTTCAACACTGATTTCAAAACTTTAGGCTTTTTGTTTGAGTCTTTGTGTATCAGAGATTTAAAAATCTATTCGTCAAAGATGAATGGTGAACTGTCCTATTACCATGATAGATATGGCTTAGAGGCAGATGCAGTATTGCATTTAAGAGATGGTAGATATGCATTGCTCGAATTTAAGTTAGGCACGTTCGAAATTGATGATGGTGCCAAACACTTATGCGAGATAGAAAGACTCATTAAGGAATACAACGAAAAAGAACAGCAATGTCCTTTGCGATTACCGGATCTGAAAATCGTCATAACGGGAAGTCAATATGGCTATAAAAGACCTGATGGCGTTTTAGTTGTTCCGATTGGTTGTCTGAAAGACTGATGCCGAAGGAAATATAATACTGATTTACAAATGGGTAGCTTCATTCACAGTGAAGTATAGTATTCTACCCAGTCAATTGGTACTAATAGAATACAGGTTGGTAGGCTGAATCTCGTGAGTCCCGTTGCAGCCGCGGCATTTCATGGACAGAATGAGCCTCTCCTATGACGACAATTCTTCTCCTGTAATAGCCGTGAACGGAGAAATCGCCGATTCTTCGGCAGGATTCGCATTTCGCGGAGTTGAGGGCCAGTCCTGACACGGCACTGGAGTACCTGTCCTGTACCGTCGCGGAATTCGCATCAGAAATGCCTCTTCCTTCAGTCAAATCACTGAACAACTTTTAGGGACAAAATCACTGAACAACTACAACAATCCTTAAATAGTCTTTGACAACAATTAGAAAGGCACATAAATTATTCTAGATCCCTTTCTAGTCTTTTAGACTTTTTGTATGTATAATACAAAAAGGGAAAGCTGAAAAGACTATTTGATTTATCTATTATGAATAAAAGAAAAAGTAAATTTGAGACAATAAGATATATTATTCTCATCGAAATACTGACCATTATCTGTTTTACTCTTTTGACTGGAACTCTTTTATATCATAGTATTTCCTATACTTCATCTCAGGAAAGAGAGTATATGGAAAACCGAATCGAGAATGCATCTGAGGTACTTGAAAATCAGTTGATTGTCTTTTCTGAGGTCAGTAATGGAATCATCACTTCTAATGAAGCTACTTTATTGAAAGGCTACTATTTTGATAAGACTGGTGACGAATATGGAAAGAGTGAAGCACTGAATTTTGTCAGAGACTCAATTATTTCTTTCCAGTCATTTTATTCTCTTATTGATGGTATTTCATTAAGTTTCAAACCGGAAGGTGATTTTTCTTATGATAACTTGTATTCTTTTGATGTTGATTACAATAAGAAAGCTCTTTTAGATAAATCATTACAGAATGAAACAGAAAGCAATTCAATTTCAGAATCTCTTAAATTCTATGACAATGAATTGTTTTTTGTCTTCAATCCTTACGATAGTGCTATCAGATTATCAATTTTGTTGAACAAAGATGTTCTTCTTAATGATTTCTCTATCACTAATGATGACAAAGATAAATCATATATTGTTGTAAGAGATGACCAGTTTCTTTTAGTCAATTCAAACTTTGATTTTGATTCTAGCCTTGTTGATGGTTTTACTAAAGAAATAATGGATGATACTAAAGTCGATTCTAGATTTGAGTTCTTTACCTATAGAATCATCTTAGATAAGATACCTTTCTTATCAGTCAGATACTCTCCTTTGTACACTGGAGTCGGAAAGACATTGTTGATATTGATGATTGTCTCTATTGTCGCTGTTGTTCTATTAGGTTCATTCTTTATCTACTTTACAGTCACATATGTCAACAAACCGATTCATAGGATAGTCAGAGCTATGGAGTTAGTATCTAAAGGTGATATGAATGTTCAGATTGAACAAAAGACGAAAGGTGATTTACAGCTTATCAATGAAGGATTCAATAACATGGTATCTTCATTGAACGGATATATTGAAGAAAACTACTTATATAAAGCAAGAATCACAGAGAGTGAGTTTAAGATGCTTCAGTCACAAATCAATCCACACTTCCTTTATAACTGTTTTGCAAATATTTCCAGTCTCTGCCGCTGTAATCAGACTAAAGAAGCATCACTGTTTACCGCTAAACTGTCTTCATTCTATATGTACTTGACTAGAAATGAAGAGACAAATGTCTCCTTAATTGATGAATATAAACATATGTCCTTGTATCTTGATATTCAGACCGTCCGCTTCCAGGATAGGGTCAAAATCGAAAAAGATGAACTGAAAGAAGAACTTCAGTCGATCAGAGTTCCTAAATTGATCCTTCAGCCGATAGTTGAGAATTCCTATAAATATGTCTTCTCAAATGTCTCAAAAGAAGCTAGATTAAATATAAGGTTAAGAGATGATGAAAACTATGTTTATCTAAATATTGAAGACAGCGGAGACAGAAAAGGAGAACTGAATATTGATGAAATAAACAAGATGATGACTGAATCGGTCACAGACCATGATGGACTTAGCAACGTCTATCATAGACTTGATTATTTCTCAAAGGGAAAGTCTAAGATGAGAGTATATAAATCCTCACTTGGCGGATTAGGTGTCGAGTTACAATTGGCAAGGTGAAATATGAAAATAGAAACAATGTTGATTGACGATGAGAAGAATATCGCTGATGGTTTCGCTTATACGATAAGAGAGAATTTTTCTTCACGTGTATCTCTCCATGTTTTTTATGACGCCTTAGAAGCGCTTGAATATAGTAAAAATCATCCGGTTTCTTTACTTATATCTGATATCTCTATGCCTGAACTTGACGGAATAACACTGGCAAAGAAGATGAAAGAGAAAAACAAATCGATGAGGACTATCTTCCTTACTGGTATGAACTCTTTTGAATATGTCTATAATGCCGTCCAGATCGGCAATGTCTCTTATATTATGAAAATCGAAGAGGAAGAAAAGCTGATCAAACTCATTGATGAGACACTGACGGATATCGCTTCAGCTTTAGCTGAGCTTGAAAAAAGCAGTGACTTAAAGAATGATAATACTAAGCTTAAACAGAAAATCATCAATAGAAATGTTTCCGACTTACTTCTTAAAGATTCTTTAGATGCTGAAGAATTTGATTTCAATTCATATCTTCTATATGTCTGGGCTGATAAGAAAATTGAAATTGTCAAAGATAAGGTAAAAGAAACTCTCGATTATATAGACATCATCAACATTGATGCTAATTCGATATTTGTTCTTCTTGAATCAATATCTGAAGATAATCTATTCCGATTCTATAAAATCAGAGAACATATTTTCAATGTTGATATGATAGATACGACAGTCATCTATTCAAATAAAAGATATCTGTTCTCGGATTTTAAGAAAGTCTATGAGAAGATGAAGTCTGTTCTTCTTTCAAGTGATTCACTTGAATATCTGAAGACTATTGATATCAATACAATCGAAGTTAAAGATAACCTCGATTTTATAAGTGAGGTTAGGCAGTTTATGTTAGATAATATGGAAAACGGAGCTCTATTAAAAGATGCCTCCGATCATTTCCATTACAATATTTCTTACTTCTCAAGAACTTTCAAAAGTAAGACAGGTATGAATTATAAAGACTATCTTCTCTCTATGCAGATACAAAGAGCAAAGACTTTACTTACAAGCACAGAGTTCAAGGTCCAGGAGATCAGTAAGAAGGTTGGTTTTTTCTCAACCAACAATTTCCAAATGGTTTTCAAGAGAGAAACAGGAATGACTCCAAAAGAATATAGAAAGCAAAAAAATAAGCAGTAAAGGGCTTACACAAGTCAAAAATTAGGTGGTAGTATCAAATTTTAGCTATTTTTCGAACTATCTTCAGTTGTTATACTCTAACCAGTAAGACAGGGAGGTAGTTATTTATGTTACAATTCAAAAAATCAAAAGTCTTATCTGTCCTTATTCTTTCGATGCTTTCGCTTTTTTCCTGTGGTAAAACTGAAACGTCACTGGAAAGTGATTACTGTGATCCGACTTATGATCCTTTCGGAAAGTATGAAGAGACTGTTCATGTCAAAGGTGTCATGGAGTATTTAGCCCATAATGACTCAAGAGTTCCATCAAACATCACACCTGACAACCAGAAATTCATGACGTTCCTCAAAGATGAACTCAATGTTCAGTTTGAATATATGTGGAAGGTCAACTCCTCACAATACGAAAACAAATTATCTGGTACTATTCTTTCTCGAAAGTATCCGGATATTCTTAAAGTAACAGCCAGCCAATACGCAAACTTCAAAGCTGAAGGCCTTTTAAAAGATCTCACTGAAACATACAAATATGCTTCACCTGAAGTCGAAAAATACCTTTATCGTGATCCTGAAGTCATTGAATCACTAAAGGATGAAGACGGAAAAATCTACGCTATCCCTCAGTACGATGATCCATTAAGAGATATTCCAGTCATGTATTTCAGAAAGGACTGGCTCAATGAATTAGGACTTAGTGTTCCAACTACACCTGCTGAACTGAAGGTCGTTTTAAAGCGCTTCAAAGATGAAAAAGGTGCTACTTCGCCTTTGGCCATGTCTAAATCATATAAGGGTTCCTACTTCACGATCGAAAGATACATGCAGATGTTTGGTTCTAATCCATATACTTGGGTCGATAATGGCAGTGGAGATTTAGTTGCCAGTGAAGTCACTGATTCAACTAAGAACGCTTTATCCTACTTTGCCGATTTATATAAAGACGGACTTTTGGCTCCAGACTTCGCATCAAAAGAAGCTTCTGGTGTTGAGAGTGATGTTAAGAATGGTAAGACTGGTGTCATCATGGGACCATGGTGGCAGTACGAATACCCAATCGCTGACTTGCTTCCCACACAGGATTGGGGAGCAGCTTCACTTCCTTTGGCTGATGGCGCTAAAGTCATCATGCCTAAGCAGTCTGTTCAGTTCTATTATGTTGCTATGAAGACTTTCAAACATCCAGAAGTCCTGATGAAGATGATTAACATGTATATTGAATTAGATGGAAAAGAAGGTGCAAAGGCTGAAGATGGTTATGTCTGGTCTTGGGTTCCTACGCAGTTCTATGATCCATATGATATCAATACTCAGTTTGAGAATTTCCAGGAACAGATCAAAGTCGATCCAAAGGCTGAAAAGCCCGCTCCTGACACATGGACAAGCCATGCCAAGAAACTATGGAACGCATATCCTGATTATCTAACATGGAAAGATGACCACGGTGCTGTCAAATTCCAAGCTAACAACTTTGCCAATATTATCGGAAGACTTAATTCCGATGGCGCCTGGGCTGCTATTAGAAACACGAAAGCCAGCAATAGATATGTCTTCAATGAGTTCTACGGACTTCCAACCGAAGGTCAGACACTCTATGGTGGACAGATGTCTACTCACTGTGAGACTTACTTCACCAAAGTAATCTTAGGAGAGAATGATCTTAACTCTACCTGGAATTCATTCAAAGATAAGTGGTATGAGTCTGGTGGAACTCAGGTCACTGGAGAAGTCAACGCCTGGCACGATGCAAAGTAATATGAAAATAAAATCGTTACAGAGAAAAAAGCCTAGTAAGTTCATCAAGTTTGTCAAAAGCCAATATATGTGGTGGCTGATGTTGCTTCCTGGTGTTGTGCTTACTTTGCTCTTTAAATATGGTTCGATGTTCGGTATTGTCTTAGCTTTTGAGGATTTCAGTATCGCAAAAGGCGGATTCTTCGGTCATGAGTGGGTCGGTCTTGAGAACTTCAAATACGTCTTCAAATTGAATGACTTCACCAGGTCAATCAGGAATACACTCATCATTTCTGGAACTAAGATTGTCTTAGGTATCATTGTACCTTTGGCTCTTGCTCTTTCTATCAATGAAGTCAGCAAGAAATGGTTTGCCAAATTTGCTCAAAGTACCTTCTTCCTTCCTTTCTTCTTAAGTTGGATTATCTTAGGTGGTATTCTCAATCAGCTTTTCTCCTATGATGGTCTTATCAACTTGATGAAACAAAACATAGGAATGGAAAAGACTTTGTTCCTTCTTGATAACAACTGGTTTAGAACAATTATTATTCTCTCCGATGTCTGGAAGGGTATGGGATACAACATGATCATCTTCTTAGCTGCCATTGTTGCTATCAATCCAAGTCTATATGAAGCAGCAAAGATAGATGGCGCCGGTAGATGGAATCAGATGTTCCATGTAACGCTGCCTGGTATCACACCTGTTCTTGTTCTCACTATCACTTTGTCCTTAAGCGGTTTACTTAACGGTAATTTTGATCAAGTCTATCTACTTTATAACCCAATGGTTTATGAAGGAGGCGATATCATCGATACCTTTATCTATCGACTCGGTTTTGAAGGACAGCAGCAAATTGATGTCGCTGCCGCGGTCGGTCTTATGAAGTCTTTAGTCTCAGTTGTCTTAGTTGGCGGTACTTACTTTATCGCCTATAAAAAGTTCAACTATCGTATATTCTAGGAGGTTGATATGCAAAATAGATTATTACATAAAAATCCAAATGCTATCAAAGAAAGTGTTGGTAGAAAGATATTCATAGTCACAAACTATATTCTTCTTACACTTCTTATCCTCATCTGCCTTTTCCCGTTTGTCCATCTTCTTGCAGTTTCTTTTTCTTCTGATAAGTATGCATCCGCTGGCTTAGTCGGGCTTTTGCCAAAAGGATTCACTTTTGATGCCTATATCATGCTTATGGGCAAGAAAGAATTCTTCCGTGCCTTTGGTATCTCTGTTGCAAGAACTATTGCAGGAACCTTACTCACATTGATTGTTGTTGTCCTTACCGCTTATCCATTGTCGAAAGATGATGGAAGAGTCAAAGGAAGAACGTTCCTTTCTTGGTTCTTTGTCATCACGATGTTCTTCTCAGGCGGACTTGCAGCTACCTACGTTCTCTATGATTCCTTGCATCTCATCAACTCTTTCTTAGTTTTCATTCTTCCAAGTGCCTGTGATGTCTGGTTTGTCTTTATGCTGATGAACTTCTTCCGCGGTATACCAAAAGAAATGGAAGAAGCTGCACTTATTGATGGCTGCAATCAGATTCAGGTTCTCTTCAAAGTCTATCTTCCTCTTTCACTCCCAGCCCTTGTCACGATTGTTCTTTTCACTGCTGTCGGTCAGTGGAACTCCTGGTTTGATGGTATGCTGTTCATGAATGATCCTAATAACTATCCTCTTCAGTCTTACTTATATAACATTATCATCTCTTCTGATCCTAGTAAGCTTATTGCTGCTGGTTCAAAACTTACACCTGAACAGCTTGAAGCATTATCTAATATCGGCGGAAAGAACTTACAGTCAGCTCAGATATTCTTAGGTATGTTACCTATCACCTTAGTTTTCCCATTCTTACAGAAATACTATATCAAGGGTATGACTGTCGGTTCAGTGAAAGGATAAAAGTATGAAGAAAACATCATTATCCGCACTATCTATCTTACTTCTCTCCTCCTGTTCGTTGAATATGGAGAGCGTAACACCAACCACAAAAGATAAGAATGTCATCATCGCCTATTCTGACTTTGATAAGTTTGATGGAAGTGATTTCATCAAGAAACTCAATCAGAGTGAAAAAGAAATCAACTTCGTCAATCTCAACTTAGGTATTACAAACGATCTTTTCAAAGACAGACTCTCAGAAAAGATCGAAGAAGTCTCTCCTGATAATGTGATCATCATCGGAGAGAATACTTATAACCATGTCAGGGATATTGTCAAAGGCAGACAGGGAATGAAATTCACCGCCATTGATAATAGAAACGAAGAAGAGTTCTCAAATCTTACTACTATACAGTTTGCACCAGAGGAGATAGGTTATCTCTCTGGTAGACTTACAGCAAAGGGAAGTGTTGGAAATATCGGATATTTCTCAACATTCAAAAGCTCATACGAAAATCGTGAATTATACGGTTTCTTCCAAGGCGTTGAAAAAGAGAATTCGAATCTGAAGATTTCAACAAGATACATGGAAGAAGTCGAGAATGACAATAAAGTAAAAGACTACCTTAAGAAATTCAAAGATGAAGGTTGTTCTTCTTTGTTCGCTTCTATTCCTTACTCCAATGAAATTGTCTCAGAGAACTCAGCGTTAAGAACTATCTATTTTGATTATAACGCTCTTGAAAACGCTGAGTATCAGGTACAAAAGTCATATGCAAAAGCAATCGATAGAGCGATAGAAGTCATCAAGGGTGAGACAAGTGAAAAGAAAATCGAACTCTCACTTGATGAAGGATACACCTTAAAAGGATTTCCCTCATCCATGAAAGATGATTTAAAGGATGTCAAGAGACTTAACTCCTATGAGGAACTGAAAACATATGATTCTTACTTGATGGATGATAGTCTCACTTACTCACCGAAATACACGGTACGCTCAGGTTATCATGAAGCCATACCAAAATGCTCTGATGCAAATGATTGGAAATACGCACCGCGTCCTGGAGCAGATGATGGTAAAAAACCAGCTTCATGGAAAGCACTAGGCGTCTGGGCAACAATCTATCAGCAAGACGGATTTTCTCCTTGTAAGAATACAGGTATTGAGTTTAAGGATATGAAACTCTATGGCTATTCTAAAAGAAGGGGATGGGTATTCATCGAACATGCAAATCCAGTTGGTAGCTTCTATGATGAGAACTTCACCAATGATGCTAATAAAGACTTCTCTTCCAATATGTTCAATTATAGTGATCAGAAGATCACAAAGATCAAACTTGACTCTAGAACGGCAGGATATAACTATCACCCCTTTGGTAGTCAAAATGATCTTGAAGCTCTTGACCTTCTAGATATTGAGTATGTCATCTCAACCATGAAGATAAGACTCATAACCTGGGATGACTTAAAAGCTTCTGATATGGAAAACGCCAAGTATGTCGCTAATATAGGCGCAGACTGGTGGAGCTATAAAGGAGCTACATGGGCGAGTGATTGGTCAGCAAACAGAGATGTCTGCGTCGGACAATTCAGAACAATTACAAGAAATTGGAAAACTCTCTACATGTCCTCTATTCCGTTAGATTTGTATGATTCGGTTGCAAGTTCACTTACGTTAGAATAATTGATTTTTCAGAAAGGAGCAATAATTATGAAAAACAAATTGTTTGTGTTGGCACTACTTAGTACAGGTATGTTGTTTACAGCCTGTAATGGTGGTGGAAATGTAGATTCAGGTAAGGAAAGTGTCAGTGTTGTTAAGAATGTCGCAGTCGATGGTATCACCTTAGACAATGAAACATTGTCTCTTGATGCTGGTTACACAGCTCAGCTTACTGCTCTTGTTACACCAGAAGGCGCTACAAACAAGAAAGTAGTCTGGACTAGTGCAAATGAGCAGGTTGCAACTGTTGATGATACTGGTCTTGTAACC
>CAKUXT010000007.1 GCA_934700375.1 uncultured Bacilli bacterium
AGTAGGAGCCTCTGTTTCTCCTCTTATCATCTCTCCTTTTATCGATACGAGCAATCAATCAGCGGGCTGGTATAACGGAATCCGTGTCATTGCAATTGTTCAATTGTCTATCGCTTTGATCTCTTTCCTTTCTCTTCCTCTTTGGGGAAAAGCCCACAAGAAAGAGATTGCGCTTGAAAAAGAGGAAGAGCAGTTCAAAGAGGTGGAGAAGACACCGCTTTTGAAAAATCCTGTCTTCTATCTGGCCATCACCGGTTTCTTCTGCTATTGCGCATTAGAGACAACGACTGGTTTATGGAGCGGTAACTATTTCTACTACACCTGGAATGTCGATTCCAAAGAAGCTGCAAGTCTTACTTCTCTTTTCTATATCGGCATTACGACAGGAAGATTCATCTCCGGTCCTGTCTCTTTGAAAATCAAAGAGAAATGGATGATCCGCTTAGGAGAAGGCATCTTGATCGCCGGACTTATTCTGATGCTTCTTCCTTTCAGCAAGTACTGTTCTATTGTCGGCATTGTTCTTTGCGGAATAGGATGTGCGCCGATCTATCCGGCTATCATCCGTCTGACTCCCTATCGCTTCTCCAAAGCTGTCTCTTTGAAGGCGATGGGAATGCAGATGGCCATAGCATATTGCGGAAATGTTACCTTATCTCCTATATTCGGTTTGGTATGCAGAGTGTTGGGAAACAAGTTCTTCTTGCTTCCTTATGTCATATTGTTCTTTGCGGTATTGATGAGTGTCGTTCACGAAATCGTCAATATCAAATTGAAAAGACGTGATAGTCTATTATCTGAGGAAGACAGACTCCAATATCAGACGATGTGAAAGTGAGGGCGTCTTATGGAAGAAAAGAAAAACAAAGTTGTTCTACCTATCATCCTGACTCTTGTCGCCGGCCTTGCTGTCGGAACTGGGGCTGGATATCTGATTTTCAGAAACACAATGGGGTTGACGGAAGAAGAGAAAAAGCTCATCGAAGGATATCGGCTTTTAAAAGAAGAATGGCTTTTCGGAAATGAGGAAAAAGAGTTTTCGACTCTTGCCTTAAACGGAATGATCACATCGATATCCGATAACCAAGGCGATCCTTATACGTTCTATACGGAAAACAGAGAAGCGCAGGGACTATCTGTCGATAGCCGTGGCTTTGGCTTTTCAACGCATAGTTATGATGGAGGTCTTTATATCAGCGAGATTCATCCGGATTCCCCTGCAGAGAAATCAAGAGCCCTTAAGATCGGAGATGTCCTTGTTTCGGTGAAGAGAAACGAAGAAGAGGTCTATGACTTTTCTTCTCACACCTCGACAGAGATCAGAAACTATCTTGCCGAGAAAGTGACAGAGAACGATACATTCCTCTTCACTGTAAAAAGCGGAGAATCTCTTTCTACAGTCAGACTGCAGAAAGGCGACTATTCTGAAAGACTTGTCCGCGTTCTTTCAGTTCCGGAAGAGAAGAACAACAATACGCTGACTATCAAGATCAACACTTTCTTAGGAGACCCTGTCTCCGCTTTGAAAGGCACGCTTCAGCAGTATGAATCCAGAACAAAGAAACTGGTCTTCGATCTTCGCGGAAACGGCGGCGGATATGTCGCTCAGGCTGAAGCGATGGCAAAGATGTTCGTGAAAAAGGGTACGATGATCGATGCGATGGTCGATAAGAACGGAAAGACGCTCTCTTCCTGTTATCAGAAAGAGAATCCAGAATATAATTTCTCAGAATACGGAATCATTCTTGATTCCAATTCCGCCAGTGCATCTGAAAGTTTTACACTGGCTATGCGCGCTGGAACCAATTGTACCGTCTATGGATTCAAATCCTATGGAAAAGGAATCGCACAGAGCTTCAAGTACTTCTCCGATAAGTCTGTCATCCGTTATACCTACGCCTATGTCTATGGTCAGGAAAGAGAGAATGAGACAATGTATGATGAAGGAAAAGACAACGACAGTGTCCTTTGCATTCATAAGAAGGGAATCATTCCTGATAAGACGTATACTCTTGATTATACACCGATGGCATTGATCGCCGACTATACGACATCGATTGCAATTTCAGAATATGGGCAGCAGTTCTTCCTCAATGCGCTCAATATGATCTACCCTTCTGTTTATCCTACCTCTTATTCTGCAGGCTATCATTTTACGGATGCGATAAAGCAGTATGCTGCATCTACTGCCGTTAAGTATTCGGATGATTCTTATCTGAACGCCTTCTCTTCCTCTGGTGCGATGGATAAGAAACTGAATGACCGTTTTGTCAAAGAGTGTTATGACTATTATCTGAAAGGATATGATGATCTGACTGTATTTGCGGAGAACAACTGATATGACGGATAAAGAACATCCTTTTGAATTAGTGTCCAAATATTCGCCGACCGGCGATCAGCCTCAGGCTATTGCCTCTCTTGTCGAAGGATTGAATGAGAACAGGAAATGGCAGGTCTTGAAAGGTGCAACAGGCACCGGCAAGACTTTTACGATGGCCAATATCATTCAGGCTGCGCAAAGAACGACGATGGTCTTGGTTCACAACAAGACTTTAGCTGCTCAGTTATATGGAGAGTTCAAAGAACTCTTTCCGAATAACAGAGTCGAATACTTTATTTCCAATTTCGACTTCTATCAGCCGGAAGCCTATATTCCTAAAACGGATACTTATATCGATAAACAGGTCGTCATGAACGATGAAATCGAGATGATGAGAGCCAGTGCTGTCAACTCTCTTCTGGAGAGAAAAGATACGATTGTTGTCTGCTCTGTTGCTTCTATCTATGGTCTTAGCGATCCTGATGAATATAGAGACCTCGCTTTTACTCTACATGTCGGTGAGCCTTTCAATCCGAAAGAGATTGCACAGAAACTTGTTGTTGCACAGTATAAGAGAAACGATCTCTCTTTGGAGCCTGGAACGTTCAGAATCCGTGGGGATGTCATGGAGATCTATCCGCCTAACGGCGATGATTTCTTCATCCGTGTTCTTTCTGATTTTGATGAGATTGCCGAGATCGATCAGATCAAACCGACAACAGGCGAACTTCTTCATACTTTTGATTACTTCCCCTTCTTCCCGGCTCATGAACATGCTTCTTCGACAAACAGAATCGAAAAGGCACTCAAGACGATCAGAGAAGAACTGACTGAACGTCTTGCCTACTTTGATCAGAACGGCATGTATTTGGAAAGTGAAAGACTTAAGACAAGAACCGAGCATGATATGGATGCTTTAAGAGAGTTTGGTATGTGTTCCGGTATTGAAAACTATGCCAGACATTTCGACGGAAGAAAAGAAGGAGAGACTCCTTATACCCTTTTAGATTACTTCCCGAAAGACTTTCTTCTTTTTATCGATGAGAGCCATGTCACCATCCCTCAGATCGGTGGCATGTTCAATGGAGATAGAGCAAGAAAGAGAACACTTGTCGACTATGGATTCAGACTGCCGTCCGCTCTGGACAACAGACCTTTGAAGTTTGAGGAATTCGAAAAGAAGATCAATAATGTCATCTGCACTTCTGCTACCCCTGGCGATTATGAGCTTGAGCAGACAGGTCAGCTTGCAGTAGAACAGATCATCCGTCCTACCGGACTTCTTGATCCGATCATCGAAGTAAGAAGCAATGAGAACAACCCTGTCTATGATTTATTGAATGAAATCAATGAAAGAATCAAGAAGAATGAGAGAGTCATGGTTGTCACATTGACTGTCAAAGATGCTGAGAACTTGACTGATTTCTTTAAGTCACACGATCTGAAGGTTGCTTATCTTCAGCATGAGATTCTGACACTTCAGAGAACAGAAATCATTTATAAACTGAGAAAAGGAATCTATGATGTCTTAGTCGGCATCAACCTTTTAAGAGAAGGTCTTGATATTCCAGAGGTCTCTTTGATCGCTATCCTTGATGCTGATAGAGAAGGCTTTTTAAGAAGTGCAAGATCATTGACTCAGATTGCAGGTCGTGCTGCAAGAAATGCAAACGGAAAAGTCATCATGTATGCTGATAAGATCTCTGATGCTATGAGAATCACCATCCGTGAGACCAAGCGAAGAAGAACAATTCAGGAACAGTACAACAAAGACCACAATATGGTTCCTAAGACG
Organism: uncultured Bacilli bacterium; assembly: GCA_934700375.1. GTDB lineage: Bacteria > Bacillota_I > Bacilli_A > RFN20 > CAG-288 > Enterosoma. The sequence continues at coordinate 4,116 of CAKUXT010000007.1, forward strand.
ATTATCAAACCGATTCAGGAACCGATGCATATGATTGATGATAAGAAGAAATCAGTTGATGATCCTAGCAAGATGACAAGAAAGCAACTTGAACTGATGATTAAGAATCTTACTAGTGAGATGAATCGAGCTGCCAAGTCTCTTGACTTTGAAGAGGCTGCAAGGCTTCGCGATGAGATTCTGGAATTGAAAGCAAAACTTTGAGTATGAGAACCAAACTGCCTTCTAATTTGATGAAAGATGATTTTCAGATGGATGATGCTCTTCATTTATCAAAAATAGATCCGCATTCAAGTTGGCTGAAACTTGTTTACTCTCGCATTCGATTACTGGAGTTCTTGGGTTACAATTACAATGTCTATGAAATGGATGAGAGTCTGTCTTCATCTTATTGTGAATTATATATGGAGTCGTTGGCTTCTGTTGTTGAAGCGATTCTTCGTGCGACATTTCATAACAAGAACACGAGATATTGTTCTTATATAGAGTGTCCATATCTTTCTTCTTGTTCGGTTCTGTATTCTGCAATAGATAATGAGCAAAAAGAAAATACGGAGCTTCCTTTTTATGAGCTGATCGATAAAGCGGAAAATGTTGGAATCTTCTCTTCATTGAATATTGATGAATTGCATTATATTCGGCAGATTCGTAATTATATTCATCTTCCTTCTTGTGGCGATGATATCAAAAAGGAAAGAAGAACAATAACAAGTGATGTTATCAATTCCTCTATCAAGATTTTGAAGAGAGTGATCGATGAATGCATTGCTTGGTTATATAATCCTAATCTTGCTGGAGATTGCAAAAAGAGAAAGAGAATCTGATTTATCAGTGAGATATTAGTTTGTGGTAGAATTGTAAGGGGATACAAATGTATTTCCGTAATTTTTGATTATTGCTGATATTTTGATTCATGATTCTACTGGGAGATAGACAATATGTATAGAGTGATCATTGCAGATGATGAAGAATCCGTTCGTAATCGATTGAAGACAATGGTTGAGAAATTTTCTGATGACTTCACGGTTGTCGGATGTTTTGAGAACGGGTTTGATACGTTGGAAAGCGGATCGCAGCTGGAACCGGATATTCTGATTACGGATATCAGGATGCCTTATATCAGCGGCATCGAACTGATCCGTCATCTGAAGATGGATTTCCCTTTGATGCAGTTTATCATCGTCTCCGGTTATGACTCTTTTGATTATGCAAAAGAGGCTATTTCCTTAGGTGTTGCCGGTTATCTGACAAAACCGGTATCTTCTTTAGAGATGAAAGAAGTCTTATATAAAGCCAAAGATGCTTTGGATAAGCAGCTCCAGATGGATTTAAGCATCAAGAACCTGGAAGTCAAAGCGAAAACTTCTATGCGTTTCCTTCAGTCTGAAGATCTCAACAGACTGATCAAACTGAAACAGATTCCTGCTAACTTCGCAAACAAACTTGTCGAAGACGGAATCGACTTGAATCATCTCTATCAAGTCATGGCTGTTTATGATGCAGACAGTGATGATTTAGAGTTTGATAGACAGGATCTCCTTTATTTCTCTTTGAAAAAAGCAATTGAAGAAGAGTTCTCTTCCTGTGTTTATTATGTCTTCCTTTGTGATAATCAGATGATACTTCTTTTACAGAAGGATGAGAAGTTCAACGATGAGGAACTGATGCTGAAATTCAACGGTATTCTGGCCATGGTAAAAAGAGCAGCATCGATCTCTGTTTCCTGCGGCGTTTCCGATATTATGAATGCGCCGGTCAATTACAGAAAGATGTATCGTCACGCCAAACGATCCTTGGAATACAGAACTGTTTTAGGTTCTAATATGGTGTTCTCTTTTGAGGATTTGGAAAAAGAGAGCGGAACACCGCAAAGCACTGGAAAAATCGACGAGAACGAATACAAGAACCTCACTTATCTCATCTCTTATGGAAAGAAAGCGGATGTCATCAGCAGTCTTGAAAAACTGATTATGCAGATCAGCACACCGAATTACAAAGACAGTTATTTCTATATTCTTTCCAATATCCTTGATGCGATTGTCAAAGCCTGCATTTCCCTTCCTGAATTCTATCAGGATTTCGATTCACAGGCGGAGATCACGACAAAGCTCTATGGAATGAAGACACAGCAGAATCTGATCGATTATCTGATTTCCTTGGCTGAGAGAGTCATCAAAGTCAATGAATCCAGAAAGCTTTCCGGAGTTGAATCCTCTTATGAGAGAATTCTTCATTTCATCGATATGAACTTTACCAATCCGAATTTGTTGATTGAGGATGTTGCAAACGAATTATCTTATTCTGTCAGTTATATTTCTGCTATTCTGAAAAGAAACGGAACATCATTCACAAAGATCACTACCGATTTGAGAATGAAGAAAGCATTGACTTTGCTCTCTGATCAGAACAACAGAATCATCACCATTGCAAGAGATGTCGGATATACAGATCCATATTATTTCTCGCATTGCTTTAAGAAATACACAGGATTATCACCGGATGAATACAGGAAAACGAAATCGTCTTAATCGTCTGTCTTTGAAGAGCCAGCTGTTCTTCTCTTTTGTCACAGCCTTCGTTCTTTTTATGGCTGGTGTCTTTTCGATTGTCACACTGACATATTCTTCCTCTGTTGAGACCACGTATCTGAAACAGGTCATCTCTACCTCAGAGCAGGCTCTTTCCAATTATTCCAATTACATGGATGGTGTCATCAATGCATCTGATGCCATTCAGAAAAGACTGGTCAACGAGAACAGCGAAACGATTCAAAGCAAAGGCGGTGTTTTCTTCGATGAGATCATGGTTGTCTCTCAATCCATTGATTTCATTTCCTTATATGATACAGACGGAAAGATGATCACAAGCGATAGCAACTATGTCAGCGAATTGTCACCGGAAGAGGTCAAGAAAGAAGAGTGGTTCTCTTCTTCTGTCGATGCCCCTTTGGTCAATATCTTCTCCCGTGTCAATTCTGCTTCTTACTTCACCTTATCCAAAGTCATGTCCATCAATAATGGAAATGATTCCGCCATTCTGAAAATCATCTATGATTTTTCCGGCATCGCTTCGATGATCGATGAGGTTCAGTTAGGAGAGGGCGGACATGTCTATATTTTTGATAATGATTATCTTCCTGTCTATGCTTCTTCTGAAGTGAGCGACAAAGAGAAAGAAATCATTCAGAAGACAGTCATCGGCAATGTCAGACTGGATGATGGAAACAATTCCATCTATCTATATATTTCTACAATTCCTAAAACGAGATGGAGACTTGTCATTGCGACAAACATCAATGGTCTTACACAAGCTAAAAAGAAGCTTCTGATCAACTGCATTGTCTATACCACTTTGGCGCTTATCGCTTTCCTTTTCCTCTTCTATGCGATCTCCACTCAGATTTCCAAACCGATTGTCCGTCTTCAAAGAGAGATGGAAGCTGTCGAAGATTTAAGCTTCCGTCTTCAGGGAGATTCTACTATCGGCGGAACAAAGGAAATCGTCTCCCTCAACAAGTCCTTCTGCAAGATGATGAATCGAATTCATGATCTTGCTCAAGAGGTCGTCAATGAACAGAAGGAGCAGAACAAGGCTGAACTGAAGGCTCTTCAGAATCAGATCAATCCTCATTTCCTCTATAATACGTTGGATTCCATCATCTATATGATCGATGAGAATGAGAATGAAAAGGCAGAAGAGATGATTGTTGCTCTTTCTAGATTCTTCCGCATCTCGATTTCAAGAGGAAAGAATATCATTCCGGTGAAGAGTGAGCTCGATCATGTGAAATACTATCTTCAGATTCAGAAGATGCGATTCGGAGACAGCTTTTCCTATGAGGTCGATGCTTCCGATGAAGTCCTTTCTCTTCCGATCATCAAGCTGATCCTTCAGCCGATTGTCGAGAATGCAATCGTTCATGGCTTAGGAGAAAAACCGGAGAAAGGTGCTGCTATTAAGATCAAAGCCTATCTTGATAGTTCCTATCTTTGCTTTGATATTGAAGACAATGGCTTTGGCATGTTGCCTGACAAGATCGAAGAAATCTATCAGTCTTTCAAAGATAAGACGATTCATAGAGGTGTCGGATTGTCTAACGTTTATCAGAGAATTCGTATCTTCTATGGTGAGAAAGCGGATATCATCGTCAATTCTTCTCTTGATGACGGCACAAGAATCTCAATCCGCATTCCTTTACAGGAGGTAAGAAGCGATGAAGAATAAACAATTGTCTTTCTTGATGTCCTTTGCTCTTCTTTTGACTTCCTGTTCCTCTGCTTCAAATGATGCGTTGATTTTCATTTATGATGAAAATGATACTTTCATCAGTTCTTTTGATACGGCTTTGCAGATTGAACTGACAAAAAGAGATTATTCTTTCCAGACCTATTATGCGGGCAATTCTCAGATCAAGCAGAACGAGTCTTTGGTAGAAGCCGTAGATAAGATGAATCCGAAGATGATGTTCATCAATCCAGTGGACAGACTCTCTTCCGGAGCTATTATCGACAAAGTATCCACAAAGGATATTCCGGTTGTCTTTTTCAATAGACAGCCTCTTGATCAGGATATGATCCGTGGAAGAAAAAACAACGATAAGATCTTCTATGTCGGTACTGATCCTAATTTCGAAGGAGAATCTCAGGCTAAGATGGTCGAGAATCTTTTTGGAACGAGCAGTTCTCTTAACCCTTTGTATGATAAAAACGGAGACGGCATTATTCAGACTGTTCTGATTAAAGGTGAAATCGGTCATCAAGACTCCGAAAAGAGAAGCAAGGCTGCAATGGAAGCCTTGAAGAATGATGGCTATCAGATTGATACTTTGTATTCCACTTACTGCAATTGGAGCAGAAGCCTTGCAAAAGAAAATTCAAAAGAGATCATGCAAAAGTATGGAAAGGATATCGAACTCATCCTTTGCAACAATGATGATATGGCTTTGGGTGTCATCGATTACCTGCTTTCCAATGAAAACACTTTTGAATGGGAAGGTGAGAGTCTTCCTTTCCCGATATTCGGTGTCGATGGAACGACAGTTGGATTGGAATATGTGAGAAAAGGTCTTCTCTCCGGTACAGTGAAAAACGAAGCGCATCGACAGGCTGAGGCATGTATTAGGATTGTGGAAGAGATACAGAAATATGGTAAGATAACAGCGTCTTTCCCGTACCATATGTCCAATGAATATACGATTTATGTCGAGGGAAGTGCCATTACAAAAGATAATCTCTTATGAGAGAGGAGTAATATCATGGAAAAAATCAAGGTTCTGATTTATCTGACTGAATTCAAAGACAAAGATACTGTGTCTGCTTTTATGAAGTCCACCGCTTTGAAGGAAAACACGTATCAGTTTGATGTGTGCTGTTCGAAAGAGGATTTTGTTGTCTTTTCTGATAGCAAGGACATCAATCGTGTCGAAGATCCCAAAGAGGAAGAATATGACTTCGTTCTTTCTTCCCATAGACAGAACGAAGATAGACTTCTGTTTCTGAATGGTAAGAAGAAAAGAACATATCTTCTGATTCTTTCTGAAAAGGAAGATGCAGAGAAAAGACAGAAGAGCTTTGTCAAAGCCAAGAAGATCGTGGATGACTTCTTCGGGAAGAAAGTAAACTTCTCTTTTGTTTCTGATAACCTGATGGATGCTGTTATTGAAGAAGAGAAGAAACACATGGATGGTATAGAACCTATCGGCAATATCTTCTCCTATGAGAAAGACATGCTTGTCATATCAGACAGAGACTTCACCTTCTTCGAAGATTCTATCTCCTGTTTCTCCAAGCTGCTCAGCTTGAAGAAAGAGGACAAGAAATCCTTTTTCTCTTCTATCGGAGACTTCTTCTTCAAAAACTATACGACTAAACCAGAGAACATCTCTTTAAAGGACTATCTATCTGTTTATGAAATCCTTCTTCAGAAAGACAACTTCAGCGTCAACATTCTCAGCAAACCGATGGTCGGTGATTACTTTGCACTGCTTTCTTCTGTAGCAGAAAATCGTTAGAATTTGGTCATTGCGTGCGCATTTGACCTGATATTTGAAAGCAAAAATGAAGGCTTTTCTTCCTGAAAATGAAGGAAAGCCTTTTCCATTTATATAGAGGAAAATCCAGTTTTCCTTCTTTTATATCATTAATATTATTGTGAGATAATAATCAAAAACAGCTCACAATGTTTAAAATTTTCTTAAAATCTTAGAAAAATCGCTATATTTAAGCTCTTGTGTAGAAAATTCTAGAAAGTGTGTATTTTTTTCCATTCTTTAAATTTTTGCAATACGTTAAGATGAAAGCGCTTATCGAAATAGTCGTTTGCACAGCGATGAGCAACAATCAGGAATAAAAGGGGGGAAACACTTTATTATGAAAAAACTTATTCCACTTATGTCGTTAGTCGGATTAGCTGCTTCTTTAGCTTCTTGCGGCGGAACAACTGCCACTGAATGGGGCTGGGATACTGCTATTGCTGATGGTGAACTCGGATATGTCATCTTAGTCGGCGAAGACGGAAACCCGGAAGCTGAAGATCGTACCAAAGGCTGCATCGCTGCCATGGAAGAAATCGCCAAGGAAGGCGGCTTCAAGGCAGTCGAACTCGAAAGAAAGACCTGCACTGACAACAATGGTTCCTGGAATGACCAGGTTGCCAAGGAAACAGTTGAAACTTGGGCAAAGAAGTTCAAGGGCAAACTCGATTTCATCATCTCCAACAATGATGGTATGGCAATTGCCGCTTCTGCCGCTACTGGCTTAGTCAAGAAGACTCCTATCGTCGGTTTCGATGCTCTTTCTGCCGCTTGCGATATGATTAAGGCTGGAACACTTGCCGGTTCTGTCTCTCAGAACGGTGACGATCAGGCTCTTGCTGCCGCAACTGTTCTCACCAACCTCATCAAGGGAAGTGAAACTGTCATCTCCACCAACTATGGCGGAAAGGCTGAACTCAACCTCGACGAAATCAGCCAGCATGTCGTTCAGACAAAGTTTGCTGCTGTCACAGCTGCCAATGCCGATAGCTTAAAGCCTGGCGCATATGTCAATGTCGCTGCTGATGCAGCTGTCAAGGACAAGAAGATGCTTGTTGCTACCTATTCTGCAAACGATAACTTCATCAAGGAAACCTACAGAAAGGCTCTTCCTCACTATGCTGAAGCTTTAGGATACAAGGTCACTGTTATCGAAGGCGATGGCAATGATGATGCCGACCTCCAGAACAGAATCCAGACTCAGATGCAGAAAGAAACATATGATTGCTTTGCTTTCAATGTCATCACCCACGCCAACTGGGAATCCTATCAGGCTCTTGCCGGAGACAAACCGGTCGTCTTCTTCAACAGACAGCCTAAGACTTCCGACAACAAGGGTGTTGCTGATCTTTCTGGAAAGGCCAAGACCTACTTCGTCGGTTCCGGTTCTGCCGGTCAGGGTGCTGCTCAGGGCCAGATCATCAAAGATTGGTATCACGCTTTAAAGAAGTAAATCCCTAAGATTTCATAGTAGGGTGCTATGAAAGTAGCATCCTACTTTTATATTAAAACAGGAGGTTCTGAATCAAAAATATGTCAGAAAATATTTTAGAGATTCACGGCCTTTCAAAATCCTTCGGAAAAAACCATGTTCTGAAGAATATTGATTTGACCGTCAAAAAAGGATCCGTCATGGGTCTTATGGGTGAGAACGGCGCCGGAAAATCTACAATGATGAAATGCCTTTTCGGTATCTATAGCAAGGATGACGGAAGCATTGTCTTCGACGGAAGACATGTCGACTTCCAGGATCCGAAAGACGCTTTGGAAAATGGTGTTGCCATGGTCCATCAGGAATTGAACCAGTGTCTTGATAGAACCGTTCTTGATAATATGTGGTTAGGTCGCTATCGCACCAAGTTCGGTGTTGTCGACGAAAACTATATGTTGTTTGAGACAAAAGGCCTTTTTTCCATGTTGGACATCCACGTCAATCCGAAGCAGAAGATGAGAACGATGTCTGTTTCTCAAAGACAGATGGTCGAAATTGCAAGAGCCGTCTCTTACAATTCCAAAATCATCGTTTTGGATGAACCTACTTCTTCCTTGACAGAGCCTGAAGTCAAAAAGCTCTTCAAGATTGTCAATGAACTGAAAGCACAAGGCGTTTCCTTCGTCTACATTTCACATAAGATGGATGAAATCTTCCGAATCTGCGATGAAGTTTCCGTTCTTCGTGATGGTGAAATGATCATGACAAAGAAGACGAGCGAAACCAACATGAATGAACTGATCTCCGCTATGGTCGGAAGAAGTCTTACTCAGCGTTTCCCGCCTGTAGACAATACTCCTGGCGAGGAAGTTCTCCGTGTTGAAAACCTTTCTTCCATGTATGCTCCGCTTCTCCGCGATATCAACTTCTCTGTCCGTAAAGGTGAAATCTTCGGTATTTACGGCCTTGTCGGTGCCGGTAGAAGTGAATTGCTTGAATGTCTCTTCGGTATGAGAACAATCAAGACCGGAAAGATTTTCTATAACGGAAAGCAGATCTTCCTTTCATCCCCTAAGGATGCTATGGAATACAACTTCGCTTTCGTTACAGAAGAAAGAAAAGCAAATGGCATGTTCATGAAAGGCACATTGACTTTCAACACGACCATCACAAACTTGGATAAGTATAAAACATTCGGTTTCTTGGATGACGCCAAGATGAAAGAAGCCACTATCCGTGAAATCAGTCAGATGCATACGAAATGTATGGGTCCTAATGATATGATTTCCGCTCTTAGCGGCGGCAACCAGCAGAAAGTCATCATCGGAAAATGGCTTGAACGCGATCCGGATGTTTTCCTTCTTGATGAGCCGACCAGAGGTATTGATGTCGGCGCCAAATATGAAATCTATCAGTTGATTCTCAATCTGGCAAAGAAGGGCAAGACCTGTATCGTTGTATCCAGTGAAATGCCTGAGATTCTTGGTATTACAAACAGAATCGCTGTCATGAGCAACTATCATCTTGCCGGTGTTGTCAATACGAAAGAGACAAATCAGGAAGAGCTTCTGAGATTGTCTGCAAAATACTTATAGAGAGGGGTTAATCAAAATGGAACAATTGAATCAAAATGTTCTCGATTCTGAGAATGCATTCATTCCTGAGATTGAAAAGATATTATCAGAAATCGATGCCTTACGTCTTGATGGTGTAACAAAGATTGAAGGTCTGAAGAACGAAATCAGCAACTTGAAGCGCAACCATCAGCTCGATCCTGAAACAAGAGAAAAGCTGATTGCAAATGACAAGGATCAGATTGCTGCTGCAACAGTTGTCAAAGAACGGAACAAAGACGAACTTTTCGTCAAGGTCACAGATGCAATCAACTTCATCGAAGAAAGCTATAAGCCGCTGATTGCTGCCGATAAAGAAGCCGGCAAAGAAAAGATTGCCGCTGCTAAGGCCGAATATCAGCAGAAGCTTGCAACCTACTTGGAAGAAAGAAACGCTTCCCTTACTGAACTCAAGAAAAAGTTTGAAAGCGAACCTCTTCCGGAAGACGGATCTGCTGATGAGCAGAAGAGACGCAAACTTCAGCTGAAGGAAGTCGATTCCATCTATCATCAGAAGTGCAACGATGCTCTTGTCGCATTCAATGATGTCAAGGATGCTGCTAAGGAAAGCAATCACGCTTTATACCTTAACAAGTATGCATTCATGGAAAGAGCCAACAACAAGAAGCTTCCTATCAAGTATGCCTATGAACAGAAGTTCGAAAACTATTCATATGGTTTCAACCTGAAGGACTTCTTCTTAAAGAACGGTCTCTATCTTACTATTCTTGTCTTGATGATTGTCGCAACAATCATCTATGCCATCCAGACAAAAGACTTCTTATTCAACTGGGACAACATTCTTCTTATTCTCAACCAAGTCTCTCCGAAGATCTTCTTAGCCTTAGGTGTCGGTGGACTTATCGTCTTAGCCGGTACAGACTTAAGTATCGGACGTCTTGTCGGTATGGCTTCAGTCTTCACAGGTATGCTTGTTACGACAACCGGTGAAACAGGTATTACATTCTTCGGCAAATCACCCAACTTCACTGCTATGCCTTTAGGTGTCCGTGTCATCTTCGCTTTCCTCCTCTCCATCTTCGCCTGCTGTTTCATCTCTGGTATCGCAGGCTTCTTCACTGCAAAGTTCAAGATGCATCCGTTCATTTCCACTCTTGCAACACAGCTCTTCACATTCGGTATCATGGCCGGTATCACAGGCAACTCCTTCACCGGTGCTCCTGATCCGACTGTCACAGCTATCGTCTCTGGTAAGGGACTTGGAAGCGGCGACTTCCCGATCATGATCATCTGGGCCGCAATCGGTATTGCAGTCATGTGGTTCATCTGGAATAAGACAAAATTCGGTAAGAATATGTTCGCTGTCGGCGGAAATGCTGAAGCCGCTGCTGTCTCCGGCATCAACGTCTTCAAGGTCACAATGATGGTCTTCATCCTCGCTGGTATCTATTATGGTATCGGCGGCAGCATGTACGGTATCTACACTGGTAACGTCAGAGCTCAAACCGGTCAGGGTATGGAAGCCGATGCTATCGCAGCCTGCGTCGTCGGCGGTGTTTCTTTCTCCGGCGGTGTTGGTAAGATCAGCGGTATCGTCATCGGTGCCCTTATCTTCCAGGCTATCGTTGTTGTTCTTCCTATGGTCGGTATCACCGATGCAAACTTCCAGCTTGCTATTAAAGGTGTTATTATTCTTGCCGCTGTCACACTTGACTGCGTCAAGTATCTTAAGAAGAAATAAATCAGAAAAAGAGAAAAGCTTCGGATATCTACGCCGAAGCTTTTCTTTCTTTATCAACTATCATGCAAATACAGTTTTATTGGGTGTTCTTAATCATCCTTCTTGGCTTCTTATCCGGTATCATGGTCAGCTTTGCATTTGTCAAAGGTGTCCGTGGCGATGGGAAAAGCATCTCTTGGAGCGAGCTTGTTCTCTCTGCCTGTATCTTAGGAGGTCCTGGTATACTACTGGCCTACTCTCTTTCCAAGGAAATCCAATTGGAAGACAAGAACCATAAAAGAGCCATTCTACTTGCTGCAATCGCTTCTATGGTTGTTGAAATATTGATCGTCTTTCTTCTTAGTTATTTCAAAATCATCTCTTATACGACTGCATCATAATCATTCAATCTATGGAGTTCCGTTGACGCGGAACTCTTTTTAGTGGCAAGATAAGGCCTGAATTTCAGTCTTTTTGTTTTGTTTTCGATTGTTTTAAGGTAGACTATAAGCAGTAAACAATTCAGAAGATATATTCTTTAGAAGGAAAGGAATCAGTATCATGACATTCACTTTCAAATATGCATATGTCGATCATGACATCACTTTAGAGAAGACCGGACTTTATATCTCTTTGTTTGATATCAAAGATCTGTTTTGCTTTGATGATAAAGAAGTTAAAGATGAAATCGAAGTGATGTCTTCACATCTAAGCAAAGACAGAGTTCCTTACATTGAGATTGAATACCTTCCTTTCTATGATATCAATATTCTCCTTTTGCTTTCTCTGAAATACAATCCAGAGATTGCAGAAGAAGCATATAAGTCAATCAAAGAAAAACAGATGACAGAATGGATTGATCACGATATTCTTCTTCAATTAGAAAAACTATATTCCATTAGAGAAGAAGAGATTCCGTGGGATAATTTCAAGGAAATATTTTCTTCTTTATCAAATAAGAAGAGCAAAGCGCGTGTTCATCGCTGTGAGTTTTATAACAGAGCCTATCTCTTTATGATTGATGATGAGATCAAAGTGCTGAGAAAGAAAATCAAACTTCCTGAAGACTTCGGTGAATTCAAAGATTACGATCTTTTGGAATCCGTCTATGAGGAATGCGCATTGAAAAAAGAAGAGGATGCTTCTTTTGAATACTATGCTATAAAGCTCCTCTATACGATTGTGACAAAGAAACCATATATCAATTACAATGATGAGATTGCAATCATTGCTGCACTTGTTTTCCTCCGTGAAAATAATCTGATCTATCGTAATCATGAGTTTGTTTATTCTCCTTTTGATTTCATGAGAATGATTGCAATCATCAAAGACTCACAGGGAGAAAAAGAAGAAACAGTCATCAATAGACTGATTCCTCTTCTCAATAGCAATGATAAGGAACGCAAATCAGATAAAGACTATGATAGATTCATAACTGATCCAAGCAAAGAAAATGCAATCCAGTTCATCGTCTCTTATTTGGAAGAGAATGTATTCGAACAGGGATACTATGAATACTTCACTACAACTTCAAATAGTGCAATCAAGCTTCACTATTCAGGTTCTTACTATCATATCCATCTGAATGTCTATCAGACCATGATGAAAGAGAATTCTCTTTGTTTTTACTGTGATGCTTTAGCCAAGATGGAAGCACCGACAATGGTAAAAAACAGAAACGGTCTTGTCTGTTCTTTGCTTGATGAAATCAAGACAAGAAGTGCTGAGGATATTCTCTCTCAAATCAAAACAAGCCTTGTCAAAAAACTGAAAGGCAAGTTCGATTTGAATACGATCAATATCGAAATCAATCCGACCTGGTGTGTTGAATCTGAGCTTGATTATGAGTTCTAAATAAGACTAGAAAACTGATATACAAAAAGCGGGCCCTGCATTGTAGTGCAGAGCCTGCTTTCAGTTGATTACTTGTTTTCTTCTTTCAGATCCTGAACAATGTTCTGTGTTCTTTGGATATGAAGCATGAAAGAAAGACGAATGACGAAAGAGAAGATGACTAACAATAAGCTCATAAGGAAGAGATAAAGGATGATGATCACATTGAACTGAAGCGGCATTATAGTTGAATAGTGAGAAATGATTAAGGTCATCAATTCATAACATAACATTGAGATAGGCCAGATCAACGAATAGGAAATCAATGAATTATAGGCGGAGAGCTTTATGTATGTTTTGGTCGAATGCTCTCTTTTTGCAATATCATATAATTTATGAATGTTCTTCTGCTTCTCATAAAACATATCAAGAATGATGAACAAGATTGCCAGTGCTGCAAATAAGCCAGTCAGCCATGCAGTCAGTATCTTCTTATCTTCGATATAGGATCTGAATGATTCAATGCTTTCGTTTGCGTTTCTGACGTAATATCTGTCTTTTCCTGCTTTGTCATAGCAGCAAGAAAACAAGGCATCCAAATTGGTATTTTCTGTTTTGGCAATGATGGAGGAGTAATAATTTCCTGCTTCATCGGAGAGCTTGGACATGTCTTCTTCATCGACCAACGCGACTTCGGAAGTGGATAGATTGAATCCGTTGAAGACAAAGGAAGCTGCATAATTGTTATCTCTTCCGATGTAGATTGATTTGTCTTTTATGATCTCATCTTTATATTGGTCATAGAAGTGAGAGATGTATCTTTTTGAGTAATCCAAGACAGATTCATAGGCTGTATTCAGATATGTTTCTTCTTGTTTTGATTGGAAGTAGTTGTTTTTGATATAGAGCTTCAAGACTTCTTTTTTCTCATTAGCAGTCCATTCGCTGATAGGCTTGATGGATTCTGTTTTGAAGTATATTTTTGCGTAATATTCAATGGATGAAGATGGAGAAGAATAGAAGCCTTCATAGGTTTTATCTACGTAATACTTGATAGCGGAATCAAAATAGTTTTCAAACAAATCGGATAATGTTGTTTCTTCTTTTGTATCAGCAGTGGCTCCATAGGTGAATTCTTTTGGAATAGTGACTTCTCTCTTTGCGTTCAATGCTTCATTGTTTTTGATCAACGAGCTGAATAAGGAAACAGGCAATAGGATTCCGTTCTTGGTGTCTTTATCGATGATGATAGCTTCTTTAGAAGTGTAATCGTTCTTTACTTTGAAATATGGAATCGATTCAGCTGGTCCTAATGCTTCGTTTTTGAAAACGACATTTTCCATAGGAATAGTAATCTTTTCGCTGGTCTTATAAATGAATGAGTTCAGGTTCTTTTCTTTAATTGTTTTCGCAAAGGCTTCTGATATCAGGAATTTTGTGGATAAGGATGGATGGTTGATAAGATAATTCTGATCGTTCTGATGCTGTAAAACGAATTTGTCACTGTTTTCATAATCAAAGCCGGTACTGATAAATCCACAGATAGTCTGATAAGAACCGCTTCTATAACCAAAATCGATTGTTTTCCCTAACAGCCCCTTCATTGTGATGTCTTTTGGCTGTATTGTTTCTTCCTTATACTGATAACCATTGTATTTATAGGAACAGAATTGATAATCCGTAAGAGCAATTTCACCTTCTTTTTCTGGCAGATGACCTTCTAATAGTTTGCATGAAGCAGGAAGTTCATTGATAGAAGATACTTGGATGGCCTCAGAATATGAACTAGGGAATAATGAATAATATTTATATCCGTTTGTTATATCGAATTGCTCAGGGAAAAGATTCAGACAATAATCATAACATTCAATGAATTCTGTCTGAGAAGCCTTTTCGAACTCGGCGATTTCCTTTTCGTTGAAATACCAATCGTTATAGGCTCCATATCCATTTTTCGATAATTGGACATAATCAGTCTTCTGATTGATAAAACTTTCTTCTAAGGCTTGAGATGGTTTCTTGTTAAGATAACTGATATTTACTGCCAATGTAGTGCAAAAGCAGATAGAAGACATTAAGGATAGCACTCTATATATCCATGAAGGATAAAGATAGTTTCTAGTATGTTTTTTCATAACTATTGCTCCTGGAATTTTAAGGATACTCCTTTTTGAGATGATGTTGTTGTAGATAATTTTAATACAGATAGTTTATTGACGTCAAATGAATAATTGAATGCATTGCTTTCAACTTCACTTGTTACCGAATTTGGGCACACTTTGCAATTGCTTTTCTTCGGTATGCGTTTGCATTTGACTTGAATTGGTTAGAAGGGATAAAAGGATAACGGCTAGTATTCTTTTTAGGTTGATCATAAAAAGCCCCCTTTAATTTCAAAAATATTATAGTGGGTAAATTTTACGATTTCAATATTGATATGTAAAAAACTTGTTATGATGTTTTCAAGAACTTATGATTTTTGAGTAAATTAATATTAATTTGTCACTTGGATATGTTTAGATCAAACTGGAAATGTCTAGATGAACAAGCTTTGGTTCATCATTCTTTGTGTTTTGAATGAAGTCAATCATGTAGATTGGCAGATAAATAGTTTTGCCTTCTGTTTCAACATTGCCATTGCATAGAACAATGCCTTCTTCATAATTGAAACTATCGTTAGCCATCAATTGTGCTAAAGCAGAATGCCTTTTGTAGTCTTTGCCGCTTTTTACTTGTAGTGGTATTACTCTGTTGTCTTTTTCAATCAAGAAGTCGATTTCACCTCTTTTCTTATCGCTGTTATAGAAGAGTTCAAATCCATGAGCCTTCAGTTCTTGTGCGACTACTGCCTCATAGACAGCACCATAATTAAGAGTGGAATCTCCGTTCAATATCGAAATCTGGTTTCCGTTATACAGTTTATAGGTGAGCAAACCAACATCGCATAGAAACAATTTGAATAAGGTTCTCTCTTTGCTGGCCAGCAAAGGATATACCGGATTATCGACATTATGAACGAACAAACCGACACCACTGTTTTTCAACCATGTGAAAGATGTCTCATATTGATAGAATCTGGCTTTTTCATTCAGACTCTTTAAAATGAATCGTTTATTTTGAGCGTTCAATTCACTCGGAATGAGATTGTAGATATCCTGAATCAGTAATTTGTTATCCTTCTGATATTTTGTGATGTCTTGCCTGTAACCGAAATCAATATTCTCTAGCACTTGATTTACTTTGGTCATATCGTTTGTTTTAACAAATTCAGAAACAGCTTTTGGCATTCCGCCTACGATGATGTAGGTTTTAAACAGATTCAGCATTTGCTTATGAATGATTTCATCGACAGGCTTCTTATTTTCAAAGCATTCATTCAGATAAGAAACTGTTTTATCGGAAACACCGACTGCTTTGCAGAACTCTTTGAAATCCATTGGATACATCTGCAATACAGTCAGATAACCAACAGGAACAGACTGTATATCCTGCATCTTTACTCCTAATAAAGGACCGGAAAAGATAAATTTGAATTTTGTGTTCTGAACCAAGAATTTGATTGGGGTTATCGCATCATCGGCTTCCTGAATCTCATCGATAAAGATCACCGTTTTATTCTCTATCAACTCTTTATTGGACAAAGATGACAGACGAAACAAAAGATCTTTTCCGTTGGTTGCAGTATTAAAAGCTTCTAAAGCAAGTTTGTTTTCTAAAAGGTTCAATTCGATGAAATCAATATTATTTTTGACTAAAAAATCTTCAATAATATATTAGTTTTCATACTAAGTGCAACACTAGGAGATTTCTTGAGGTGGGGTGCAT
>CAKUXT010000008.1 GCA_934700375.1 uncultured Bacilli bacterium
GGATGGCGCCCTTTTTTGTTCCTGGATTCCGGAATCCAGGAACAAAAGGGTTACACATAAATTATTCTAGTTCCTCAAAAGGTCGCAAACGAATGAAAAACAAAGAAATTACCGTATTGGATCAGGAAATACATATCAATAAAAACGATTATTTCTCTTTAACCGATATTGCGCGATATAAAAATCCCGAAGCTCCCGCCGACGTCGTTAAAAATTGGTTGAGACGCAAGGATACAATAGAATTTATTGGCTTGTGGGAAAAATTGAATAATCCGAATTTTAACGTGGTCGAATTCGACCAGTTTAAAAATGAAGCCGGACACAATTATTTTACTCTATCCCCTAAAAAATGGATAGATGGCGTAAACGCGATCGGTATCATTTCAAAAGCAGGCAAATACAATGCAGGCACTTATGCGCACAAAGATATTGCCTTACAATTTGCATCTTGGGTTTCGCCCGAAATCAATTTATATATCATCAAAGAATTCCAGAGGCTCAAAGCGGACGAGCAAAAGCAACTTGGCTGGACGGTGAAACGCGAACTCGTAAAGATAAACTACCGTATTCATACCGATGCCATTAAGGATAATATTATTATTCCGCTTGAGATTTCTAAAGAGCAAGTGTCTTTCGTTTATGCAAACGAAGCTGACGTTCTGAATGTTGCTTTATTCGGCATGACCGCGCGTGAATGGAGAGATAAGAACCCCGATAAAAAAGGCAATATTCGTGATTATGCCGAAGTGTCGCAACTTGTATGTCTTTCTAACCTTGAAACCTGAACGCTTACCTAATTGAACGCGGATTAAGTCAACCGGAACGACTTATGGAACTGAATAAAGCGGCGATCCGTCAAATGAAAGTTTTGGCGGAAGAGACGTCCAAACTATCTGACGGCTTGGACGAACAATGAGGTGTAATATGAAATTCTCCGAAAAAGTAAAATATGCAAGAATGAAACTTCTTTTAACGCAGGAAGCGTTGGCAAAAGAGCTCGGCGTATCCTACGCTACAATTTGTCGCTGGGAAAAGGATAACCGCGAACCGCAAATCGTTTCGCAAGGCAAATTTTACGCCTTTTGCGAAAGTAAAGGAATTATGTTTGAAGAGAAAATCGGAAAATAATTGCTTATAAATAAAAAAGCTGTTGCATCACTAGCATTTGTTAGTTCTGCAACAGCTTGTAGTTACATCTCGCTGATATGGTATTCGGAGATCTCTTTTTCTTTCTTGTCTAAATCGTAGATGGACTTATGGTCATCTCCGATGAAATCGATTTTGTCTGTATCGATATGGAGATGGACATGGTCCTGAGATTTGAAACCTTCCTTATAGGGAATATAGAGATGAGAGATAGGAGAATCAAATGATGACTGATAATCAAGATTGAGGTTGAGCTCAACTCTTGATAATCTGTCTTTGTTATAGATGCCTTCTCCTTCATAGATAGCCTCAATTTCACCGTTTTCATCGAAAGTGATATTATCGTTAGGAATATTCATCTTCACGCGGTGTGTGCCGTTTCTATAGACTTCATTGATCTTTTCTTTGTCGATGAAGTCAAGAGTGAGCTTGACTCCGTTTTCAAAGAGGAAGAAGAATTCATCATTCTCATTTGTGAGATAGCCTCTCATCTCAGAAAGTGTGCTTCTAGGAGAGATGATGAGAGATTTCTCATCCTTCTCATCATTTTCGAAGAAGTGAATCTTCTCACTGGGAAGAGTAAGAGAGATGACGTCATCTTTCTTCGCTTCGATTCTTCCAGGGACTTTGATGACAAGAGATGTCTCGCTTTCACCATTTGCATTCTCGTTCTTATCGAGATCAAAATCAGAATAGATGATTGCTTCGTTTCCGAGGACTTCGATTATGTTGATTTTTGTCTTCAGATTTCCGTTTTCGGAAATGCGGATATCATCAGGACGTATACCGAGAATCATCTTGTGTTCGTTTCCGTCCAAGACTTTCTCGTTGATCTCTTTCAGCTGAGAAAGCGGGTATCTCAGTTCAACGCCATGCGTGATGAAGACAAATTCTTTGCCATCTCTTTTTCCGATACCCTCATAGAAGTTCATCTGAGGTGTTCCTAAGAAGCCTGCGACGAATCTGTTCTTTGGATAGTCGAAGATGTTGGTAGGTGTATCGATCTGCTGAACGACACCGCTTTTCATGACAACGATTCTGCTTCCCATTGTCATCGCTTCGACCTGATCGTGTGTAACATAGATGAAGGTGGTCTTCAGCTTTTCGAATAGACGGGTGATTTCAACGCGCATTGTGGCTCTTAACTTGGCATCGAGGTTGCTTAAAGGCTCATCGAGAAGGAAGATCTTCGGTCTTCTGACGATTGCTCTTCCTAAGGCGACTCTCTGTCTTTGACCACCTGACATAGCGCCAGGTTTTCTGTCCAAGAGCTCTTCGATGTCTAAGATCTTTGCAGCGGCATGGATCTTCTCATCGATTTCGTCTTTTGGAACATGTCTGTTCTTCAATCCGAACGCCATGTTCTGATCAGCGGTCATATGAGGATAAAGGGCATAGTTCTGGAAGACCATCGCAATATCGCGATAGTTCGGTTCGATGTCATTCATTCTCTGATCATTGATGTAAAGATTGCCTTCTGTGATATCTTCAAATCCGGCAATCATTCTTAATGTTGTTGATTTTCCGCATCCGGAAGGACCGACAAAGACGATGAATTCGTCATCGTCTGCAGACAGGCAGAAATCTTTGACCGCCTGAACATCCTGCTCTTTTCTTTTCTTGGCTTTATAGGTTTTATATACGTGTTCAAGACGTAGTGTTTCCATAGTTTACCTCATTGATTCTTCAGGCTGTCGAGAACGGAGGATAAGACTTTCGTAATACCCATCTCTTTTGCACCGTCACAGATTGCATAGTTGTTAAGTGTTGAGAAAATGACGGAAGCATTCTCGTTAGCCATCTTCGCTTCTTCTTCGACATATCTGAGGTAGAAGTCACCGAAGTTGGTGATTCCGCCAGAGAGGATGAACTGATCGATATCGAAGACGCGGATGATTTCTTTCAGTGCTTTGCCGACGCTTTTTGCACTGAGTGTGACTTCTTTGATGACGTCTTCATCGCCCTGAGCAAATAGCTCATAGATCGAAGTGATGGAGACTGTCTTTCCCTTCTTCTGACTGACATGCTCCTGGATGGCTCTAAGAGAGGCAAAGTCGTCAAGATGATGGCTTTCGCCATCGACTTTGACGACAAGTCTTCCGATTTCACCGGCATAGCCTCTTGCACCCCAGTAGAGTTTGTTATCAAACTCAAAGGCACCGCCGATACCATAGTCGATATAGGCAAGAAGGCCGGAATCTCCGTTGTTGAAGGAGCCCTTAGCAAGTTCAGCCATCATCATCAGCTTGGTGTCGTTCTCTAACGATACAGGGCAATGGAAGGCATTCTCAAACAAGGACACAAGAGCGTGGGAGTTGGAGAAGAGGTCCTGATTGAACTGCGGAGAGACCTGTAAGTCTCCTGTCTTCTGATTGACAAGACCGGGAAGAGAGATGATGACGGAACGGATCGGAATGTTTTTGAAAACAGATCTTTTCAGAACTTCCTGAACGTTTTCGATCTCTTTCTCGAAAACAGAAAGAGAATAGTTTGCAATTTCATGATCGGATTCATAGAGATTCTCGCCTAATAAGTTTGCGATGATGGGGTGAGAGTGATAACTGGTGATGGAAAAGACGAGGATCAGTCCATAATCCTGGTTGATCGAATAGGAGACACGCTTTCTCCCTTTGGTGTTTGTCTGTTCGTTGGCACAGATATGAATGATGTCGTTTGTGAGAAGAGAGCGAAGAATGGAACTGACTGTCGCATTGGATAGCGACAGTCTTTCTGCAAGTTCTGTTCCACTCATCGGTTTCTCTTTCAATTGCTTTAAAACGAGCTGATTGTTCAATACTCTGGCTATCGATTGATTTTTTCCGATTGTTTCATTCATTAGTTTGTTTGACCTATCATGTTAATATTATAACCATTGAAGGTACAATATTTAATGTCTTTCGACCATGTCTTGCCGATAAGACCGCCAAGAGCGGTTCCACCATTGTTGAAGTGTGTATTGTCACCAGCGACAACACTGCAGTTGAAGGCATTGACGTTTCTGATCATTGCGCTATCTCCGACAAAGGCGGATAAGATGCCTGAGAAGTTTCCGCCCGTTTTTGTGATGTTGCAATCGACAAAGTTGATGTCTTTGACGGTGGCTTTGATTCCTTCTCCGCCGATCTGATAGAAGAAGGCATCAGTCCAACTGGGTCCTTCAGAATTGATGTTTACATTCTTGATGGTGTGTCCAAGGCCGTAGAACTGACCATTGAAGATAGCGTTGTTTTCTTCGCCGTTAAGATTCTTGCCGATAGAGTTGAAAGCAACACCGCTGAAGTCTAAGTCAGCAGTCAAAGCATAGACTTTGGAACGCTCGAAGCTGGAGGACAATTCAGTATGAGTCTTTCCGTCGACTGCGAAGTACTTGTTGAAGGTTTCCATGGAGTCGATCTTGATGTAATCCGTGCCGAAGCAATTATCAAGCCATGCCTGATCTGCTTTCTCTTCGCTTGTTGTTGTAGCAAAGGCACGATAGATCTTGTCGTTGCTGTCTGTGACCTTAAGGACATGCTGAACATCCTTTTCAGTGAAGACAGTGCTCTTTAAGGAGAAGACACCATCTGTCAAAGAGTAATCTGTAGCTGCGACAACAGTGCCATCGAGCGTGACCTCTTTGATCGTTTCACCGATGCCGGCGATAGTATAGCTGAAGTCGGAAGTATCATCTTTATAGTGGATGGCATTGTTGCCTAAGAAGGAGTTGAGCTTCTTGACAGTGAATGTCTTAGAAGCTGTTTCACCGATGGCAGAGGCTTCGACTGTGATCTCAAGGCCTTCCGGACAATCGTCTTTGACAGAAAGCTTGTTGCCTTTGAGGGTGAAGTAGCAGCTCTTCCATGCAGGTGCTGTTGTAGCCTTGAAGGTGGCTTCAATAGAGCTTGCAGGCGTTGTTGCTGTCTTCAGTTCAAGGGTGTCACCGGCGCCGATGACTTCTTCGGTATTGGCGATGGTGAGTCCACCGATTGCATTGTATAAGAGAAGAGAAGCAGAGGCTGTCATATCGATGCCGTACTGATCCAATTTCAAGGACGCCTTGACAGAGAGGGTGGCTCCGCCTTCAGGGACATTGATGTCAGTCAAAGAGATGGACTTATCGACGATCTTGGCTCCATAGCTTTCGCCTTCGATGGAATAGGTGACAAAGGTATTGTATTCTTCCTGTCTCTCTTCGGGCTTGATAAGCATGGAAAGCGGGATCGAATCGCCCTTGAGGGCGTATTCAGGAAGAGCACAGAAAGCGAAGTATCCAGGAGTATGAGGAACAGACAAAGTCTTCAAAGTAGGAATCTTTCCTTCTTCTTTCTTGAAGTCGTGGCTGGGAAGAGAGGCAAAATCAAAGGCCTTCATCTCCTCTAAGGTAGCAAAGACTTTTCCACAGCTTTCTACAGTGACATTACTGTTCTGGCTATAGCCGAAGACCTGACCTTCGCCAAGAGCATAGACATTCTTGATGGTGCCGTCTGTTTCATTCAGACCGACAGCAAGACCGCTCTGCTTCCAGGATAAATCAGGGTTGAGATTTCTTTTGACGTTCTCATTGATGGATAAGCAGTTCTGGATGAGGCCGTGGTTGACAGAGCAAAGAACGCCTGTTGCGTTCTGACCTTCGTTGACCATGGCGATATCGGCGATGATGTTCTCCATCGTTCCTTTGTTGTTTCCGACAACAGCGCCAGACCAGGACTTTGCGATTTCAATCGCACCCTTGAGGGTGAAGTTCTTGACGGTTCCTGTCACTCTTCCGAAGAAGCCGTTGACAGCTGTCATGCCCTTATAGGAGAATCCGGAGATCGTATATCCGTTTCCGTTGAAGGTCCCTTCAAATGGAATATCATATCCGTTCTCGTCTTCCATATAGGCGCCGATCGGTGACCAATCGCCCTTTTCCTTGATGAAGGAGGCAAGGTCGATATCAGAACCTAAGGCATAATAACCCTTCAAGGAGTTCTCTTTGAAGGAAGGAGTGTGCTCTGTGTAATCAGGAGCGAAGATCGTTTCGAAATCTTCGGCCTGATAGATGATCTTATCGGCAATAGCCAAAGAGAGAGGAACATTGTTTCTCTTTGTGGTGACTTTGAAGTTGTGTTCGCCGGTGGATAAGGTGGAAAGATAAGAGGCAGGGATTGTAACGGTCTTTGTCTCTTTATCATAGCTGAAGCCGTTGACTTCGACAATCATGTTGTCGACAAGGAGTTTGACATCTTCAGCTGTCGTTTCAGTTTCAGCGGCGCTGTTGCCGTTGAAATTCAAAACGAAAGATGCACTTTCAGAAGAACCTTTTTCCAAGATGATATCTCCGTCAGCATAGATGATGTTGTTTTTCATGGCGATGAAGCCTTTTTCGCTTGTCTCGCCTTGACTTTCTGCAACGACGATGAAGGAGGTTCCATCACTGACTTTGTCAGAGAAGCTGACTCTTCCTGTCTCTTCATTGATGGTGATGCCATCGATGTTGTCCTTCAAGGAATAGGAGACAGCGTATTCTCTTCCTTTGTCGGTCTTTGCTGTGCAAAGGACGACATCGCCGTCAACGAGATATTCGCTGTTGTTCATGAAGGTGAGAACAGGCTTTTCCTGTTGCATGTTGAATTTGACGATGGTTGTCGCTGTCTGTCCGTTGAAGGTAGCGATATAGACCTTTTCCGGAATCGGATTGGCAAAAGCGTCGAAATCAATCTCACCAGTTTCACTGTTGAGTGTGACGCCTTCCGGAGCACCGCCCTGGAATGCGTAAGTGACACCTGCTACATTTCCTTTGACTGTTACTTTGTCTTTCGGATTGACGCTGTAGCTTTCCTTTTCGAAGCTGATCTTGGTGATAGCTTCTGATGTGGCGGTATCTTTCTTGGAGCTATCATTAGGCTCGCTTGTATTACCGCAACCTGCGACGAACAACAACCCGGCACTGGCTAAGAAAATCAATGACTTTTTCATCCTTTTAATCCTCCTGCATTTGTATTTTCTATAATCTTCTTTTGGAAACATGAATAGAGCACCAAGACAGGAATCAGGGCGATGATGACTGTCGTGAACATCATCGGATAATTGCCGTCTCCGCTGAATTCGCTCTGCAGCTCATATAAGCCGACTGCAAGCGTATAGTGGCTAGGCATAAAGAGGTAGGGAGTAGAGTAATCGTTCCATAAGGCGATGGCCTGAAGGATAGAGCAGGCGATGATGGGGCCTTTTGCTATCGGAAGCATGACTTTGAAGAAGATTGCGAAACGATTGGCACCATCCATGCTGGCCGCTTCAGCGTAGGTCCAGCTGATGGATTTGAAGGCGGAATAGAGCATGATGAAGTTGAATCCGAAGCATCCTGAATAAAGGAAGATGACACCGAAGAAGGAATCGTCAAGATGAAGGAATTCCATCATGTTGACCTGAGCGGGAAGCGTTCCGACAATCGGTACGACCATCGCGAATATGGCGATGGCGTAGATGAGATCTCTTCCCGGGAATCTGTATTTGGCTAAGACGTAGGCAGCAACTGCAGAGAAGAAGACGTTGACGACAGTTCCTACGACAGTTGTCAGTAAGGACCAGAGGAACATCTCCCAGATAGTCTCTTCTGTTCCGCCTATTGTTGTGACCTTGTACTGAAGGATTTCGATGAAGTTGAGACCCTGGAACTGTTTTGGGAATCCCCAGACATTTCCGGAGTTGAAGTCCTGGTTTGTCTTAAAGGAGTTTAATAACATCCAGAAGAAAGGAATGCACAATGTCAAAGCGTAGATGACAAAGACTGAGAAGACCACCCATTTTGTCGTCTGATAAGGGAGGCTTCTTTTGACTTTGTTCTTTTCGTTTTGCTTGGTGGCCGTGATATTTTCGATTTTAAGCATTAATAATCCACCTCGCTGTATTTCTTTGACATCAGTTTTCTTGTGATCAGAATGATAGGAGACCAGATAGCGGAGAAGATAAGGCCCTTGGCCGCTGCTTCACAGAGATCTTTCGGGTTTCTAGTATCGACAGAATCCCAGATCTGAAGGGAGATGGTCCAGGTATTGCCTTCGCCTCCTGTCAAAAAGAGAGGCTGTAAGTATAAAGTCAGAACATTTGTCATACCCAATATGACAAGGGTGATGACAGTGGGCCAGATCATCGGTACGACGATGTGGAAGAACTCTTTGAAGTATCCGCAGTTATCGATCTTGGCGGATTCCAATAATTCCTTAGGGATTCTTCCGATGGCGCCGGAAAGAAGGATGATGTTGTAGCCAAGTCCTGCCCAGATGCAGTAAAGATAAACCATGATCTGCGACATCGGATAGGTCTTTGATGCTGTCTCTGATATGCCTAGTGCCTTGATGATGGGATAGAGGTATCCGACATTGGGCTGATAGGCCATCTTGAAGGCAAAGGTAAGAACGACGACAGGGATGATGTTAGGAAGGAAGAAGATGATTTTGAAGAGGTTTGCTAAGGGCATCTTCTTAGAGAGGAAATAGGAGAAGAGCATGCTTAATGGAAGAGAGATGAAGATGGTGATGAAGGCAAATCCTAATGAGTTAAGAATGATGACGGAGGAGTTATTGAGCCATGTCGTTCCTGTCGTGTTGGCGTAATTGTGGAAGGAGTCGTAAAAGACGCGGCTGTTCGTCTGAAATCCTACCCATTCATATCCGTTGATGGAGCCTTTTTGGAAGGCGAGAAGGAGAGAGCGGATGTTGACAAAGCTCCAGGTGAAGATGAATTGGGCAAGCGGATATAAGAGCATCAGAAATATGAAGATGTAGTCTCTCTTCTTCTTGGAGAGCCTGCTCTTCTTCTCTTTTGCTGATGTATCGGCAAAAGAGAGGACTCTTTCGCTTGTTTCCATGCTTGGTGTTATGCTTTTCATATTTATTTGTTTGTTATTGTGAAGTCATCCAGCATGATCTTGTTTCCGTTTCCTGCTGTTCTGGCTTCGATTCTGATCTTTTCTGTTCCTTTCGGAGCCTCTAAGATTCCCTTGAAGGTTTCCACACTCTCACTTGTGATATTGACAGTGTCTGTCTTTAAAGGAGTCTCATCGTTTGCTCCATAGTAGTGGAAAGCGACAGTACCTTTCGAGCTTCTGTCCGCTTTTCCTTTGAATTCGTAATTGAACTGATAGCCATCATAGACCGCTTCAATCTCCTGTCTTAAGACGCCGCCGTCTTTGACAAAGGCGGAGTAGGTATTGTTGATCGTACCTTCTTCAACCCAGCAGACATCTTTGAGGGCTTTCTTTTCACTGACTTTCTTGGTGAAGGTCCAGCCTCTGTTCTTCAGTTCGCTGTTGTAGGTCTCTTCGGATGTCTTATCGAGCTTTCCTGCATATTCGAAGTCGCCGTTGCTGACTTTGTTGGCTTTCGGCGTTTTGATCGGCTTCTTCTGATAGAAGGAATCAGCTGCGACAGATAAAGAGGAAGAGGGAACGGCATCGAAGTCTGTATAGGGCTGATTCTTGAAAGGATTGTATTTGACGTGATCGACAAACATATAATCTCTTTCGAAGTTTGCAGTTCCTGTGAATCCGTTCGGGAACCAGACACCTAACCAAAGTCTTCCTGCCAAGGTGGGTACAAATGTGGTGGAAACATTGGTGATCTTGCCGTCGCAGTAATAGACGACCATCTCAGGATCGGTGTACCAATCAAAGCCGAAGGTATGCCAGTTGTTGTCGTTATAGGCAACGCCATTGGAATCTGTTGCACTGATATCCATTTCGACAGAGTCGGATGCCTTTTCTGTCACCCAGTTGGTATAGAGAGATTTCTTGTAGGTGATCTTTCCGGATTTTGAACCGCCGGGGAGTTCGACGTCGATCTCGGCGTTCTCATTGTCCGTCTCACCTGCGATAGGTCTATTTCCATAGGTCCAGAAGGCGGTGCAGGCACCGATTCTAGGATGGACCTTCATCTTGATCTCATAGTGACCGGGAAGTGCTTTGAAGGTAGAAATCAAAGAGGCTCCGCATTTTTTGCCGTCTTTGAACTGACCATAGCTTTCGATTTCTCCTCTGTTGTAGTACAGTCCGTTTCCGGCTAAGGCTAATGCTCCATCTTCGGTGATGGAGACATTCTCCGGCGTGACACCGCCGTTATTGGCTCCCCAGAATCCTTTCAGTACGAGCCAGTTTTTCTTTTCCAGTGTGTCAAAGCTGTCATAGAAACCATTGACGATGTCTTCTTCAACATTAGGAAGTCTGTGATAGTCATCACCGACTTTGAAATCAGAAGAGGGGGTGATTTCAGATGTCTGTTCTTCATCCGATGTCTTGTCATCGGATGCCTTTGTATTTCCTGAACAGGAGGAAAGGGATAACTGCAAGAGTACGAGTGGAATGATCCATTTATTGATATATTTTTTCATAGCGCTTACATTATAGAACAGATATATAGGCTACTCAAGAGTTTTTTCACAAAGTTAAGAAAATGGACAAAAGGCGAAATTGCCATCCGATATCGATTTCTTTTAATTCCTTATATATTGGGCAAAAGAAAATACTTTATTTTGTAAAAAATATTGCAAGCGGTTTCGCTGTGCTTTACAATAGACATAGTGATTTTTTCACTTACTGAAAAAGGAGAAAGAAATGAAGCATATCAAAAAAGGCCTTATCGGCGCACTTTCGCTCTTGATGCTCACCGGATGTTCCGGAGGAAGCGAAGCTAAAAATGACAAATCCACACTGAATATCATCCTCTATGATGCAGGATGGGGAAGAGAGTGGCTGGATGATGTCATCACCAAATGGGAAAAGGAAAATGAGGGATACAAAGTCAATCTCACTGCAAAATATGAAGTCAAGACTTTGATCAACAGACACTTATCCTCAAAGAACAATCCTGATGATTTGTATATCACGACAGATGGCGGATGGAGAAACTACGCCTATCAGGGAATGTTTGCTCCGCTTGATGATCTTATGAGTGAGACTGTCGATGGTGTTACAGTAGAGGAGAAGGTCAACGATGAGTTCAAACCTTCTCTGAAGATGAATGTCAAAGGAGAAGAGCACGTCTATCGTCTTCCTTGGACAAGCGGCTTCGGTGGTATCTTCTACAATGCCAAGATGTTTGAAGAGAACGGATGGAAAGTTCCTGAGACCACTGCTGAGCTTACAGCGCTTGTCAAACAAATTTTAGAGAATCCTGTCGAAGTCAAAGGCGATGACGCAATGAGCGTCAAGCCCTTTGTCTTCACTGGAGAGAACACAGACTATTTCGATTACACGATCTTCAACTGGTGGATGCAGCTCGCCGGCTATGACAAGGTCAGAGAGTTCTATCAGTATCAGAGCGCAGAAAACTTCAACTGGCAGAACAAAGATTCCGCCTACTCCTCTTTGAAGACAGTCGTCGATTACTGGAAGTCCCTCTTCGGCGATATTGCCATTCAGACAACAGATGATAACGGTAAGCCTGTCAACGACCAGGCTTCCAGCTATATCAGCGGATCCTTATCCTATTCCAACCATGATGCCCAGCAGGATTTCTTCAACGGAAAAGCCGCTATGATCTTTGATGGTGACTGGATCTATAATGAGACGCTCAAATACGGAACAAAACCTGAAGGCTTTGAGATGAAGCTGATGAAGACACCGACTTTTGAAGGTGCCAAGGATGATGATGTCTCCTATGTCATCGGAAGCGACCAGTATATCGCTGTTCCTGCTTCCAGCAAGAAACAGGATCTTGCCAAGTCCTTCATCAAGATGATGATCAGCAATGAGTCCTTATCCAACTTCACCAACAAGTCTCACGGCTTCTTGGCCTATAAGAACTCTGATTCTTCCTCTATCGATACGACAAATCCTTATATCAGTTCCTATCTTGATGTCAGAAACAGCGTCAAGAAGACAACAACGGATGACTCGAAGGCAGAGATCTACTTAAACGGCTATATCAGCAATGCATGGGTAGCTAGCAGCAACCGTCCTTTCTTAGGCCTCTTGCAGCAGAGCAGCAAGACTGTTGAATCCAGCTTTGATACCATCTACAAGGCTGCTCAGGACAGCTTCAGCCGCGCATAATAGTACTACTTACAAGCGAATACGGAAGCGGATGCCTAGTATAATAGGTGTCCGTTTTTGGTTGTGATAATCAGAAAAAATTGTTGGAATGCATCTGTTTACGCTTACAAAAAGCTAATCGATATTAAATAAATCATCGATAGTCAAAAGTCTGACATTGTATTTTTCAGACTCGTTGATTACCGCTTGGGTATATCCACTTTTTACAAAGATATAGTAATACCTTTCGGTAATGTCTTTGAAAATATTGCTTGCACAGATTAAATCATTGAATTCAGCTAAATCAAATTTCTCGTTTCTGAATTTACATTCACAAAAGATACCTTTATTACCATCAATTCCTAATATATCTACATCATCCTGAGATTTTTTTGTAGGGTTATTACCCCACCATCTCCCAAAGCCGTTTGGAATAAAAGGAAGTTTTTTCTTCCTAGCCATCATAGTTAGATATTGAGTGCAGATCTCTTCAAATGCACTGCCTAAAACGGATGGAATATCATTGATTATTTTATCAGTGTAATCTTTGGCTCCTAAGACTGAAAGGGTTGATGTGTTTGAAAAAACATACTTATACCAAAATCTGAAAAACGGGTCAGAAAGCGAATAAATAGATTTTTTTGAATTTGCATTTTCGCCATAAGGAATTTGTTTGCTTATAACGCGAATTTCTTGCAGATTTTTCATATAACTAGCACATTTTGATGTTTCTTCGTTGATTTTTCCTGAAATCTCAGTGAATTTAGATGCTCCAGTTGCAATAGCTTCGATGATGCTATTGTAAATTGTCGGCTCTCTGAATTCCTGCTTTAATAAGAACAACGGCTCTTCTCTAAGCAAACAAGCATCATCAAAAATATTCTTGGATATATTTTCTTTGATAGATAATTTATCATCAAATGTCTGCAAGTAATATGGAATACCGCCAAGTATTGAGTATGCGGTAATTTTATCTATGTTTGAAAAATGAGGAAAAAATTCTGAAGCTTCAAGATAGTTCAATGGTTTTAGTTCAATATTAGCAGTTCTTTTTCCATAAAGCGGACTTGAGTAGCCTAAGACTTCGTTGATCATAAAACTGACACTGCTACCACAAAGAATAAGCATAACATTCTTGTATTGCCACTTATGGTCAATGGTGTGTTGCAATATGCTTTTTATTGTAGGATATTCTTTTGCGATAAAGGGGAATTCATCGATGATTATGCAGACTTTTTCATTGGGAAAGTCTGTGAGTGCTGTATCTATCTTGTCTGAGAGAAATGAGATAAGTTCTGACCAATCTTTAAAAGTCGGCGTATAATCCATTTTGAAATAAGAACTCATAAGATTCGCGAATTCTTGAATATTCAATGTTGTATTTTTGTCTTGAGGCAGAAAATATAAACAGTTGTGTTTTTTTGCAAATTCAGTAAGAAGTGTTGTTTTTCCGATTCTTCTTCTGCCATATAGCACTAAAAACTCAAACTTATCAGAACTATATAATTCTTCTAATTTTTCAGATTCATATTCTCTACCGATCATATCATTACCACCTTTTAGTTAATTACGATTATTATAATCTAAATATACTAAATTGTAAACGCTTATTGATATTATACACGATCTTCAACTGGTGGATGCAGCTTGCCGGTTATGACAAGGTCAGAGGGTTCTATCAGTATCAGAGTGCAGAGAACTTCAACTGGCAGAACAAAGACTGTCGAATCGAGCTTTGATACCATCTACAAAGCTGCTCAGGACAGTTTCAGTCCCGTATAAATCGTAACTGAAAATCGGATGCCTGTGTTTATACACCGAATAAGGCAGTGATCTGAAAACAAAGGTATCATAAAGACAAAAAGACAGCGTGGAAAGCAGAGATGCTCAATACGCTGTCTTTTCTTTACGTAATAGAAAGCACATCAAACTTATTCAGCCTCTATATAAGGATGGATAGAGGCTTTGTGTTCAGTTTAAGGAAGCTTTATATCCTTCGCCCCAATTCCATAGAGCATCAAGAATAGGTTTTAGGCTCTTGCCTAAATCCGTCAGAGAATATTCTACTCTTGGCGGTACTTCTGCATATACCTTACGGCTGATAAGGCCGTTCTTTTCCATATCGCGAAGCTGTGCAGTCAATACCTTCTGGGATACGCTGCCTATGGATTTCTTCAATTCTCCAAAGCGTTTTGTGCCTGGAAGCAAATCGCGTAGAATCAACACTTTCCACTTATCTCCGATTAAAGTCAAGGTTGTTTCTACAGGACATGCCGGCAAGTCTTTGATTGATTTTTGTTCGCTCATCATTTCATCTCCTATTCATGGTTTCTATCGGAAACTATATGCTAAATTATACCATACAGCCTCAAAACGATAGATGTTTCAAATTGAAAGAAAAAACATGAAAAATTTATTTTCGGGCATAAAACCTGCAAAAAGCCCGAAAACTCACATTTGTTTCCTTTTGGTAACTGCCCAATAGTTTCTTTTTGGTCACTACAGCACAATATAGTGCTTACTATACACTTGAAACCATCATCCGTATAATATGCTCAAGAGCTGGGGAGAACGGCCGCTACCTGACTCGAGACAATCAAAAGGAAAAAACACAATGAATATTTTCAAGAAGATTTTTGGCAATAGCCACACAAACATGAAAGAGGAAAAAACAATGGCAAACACACAGAAAGCTCTTGAGCTTATCAATACTTTTGCAGACGGTGATACAAAGAAAGCAGCTAGCCTTCTTGCAGAAGGATACATCCAGCACAACCTCGCCTATGGAACAGGACGTGACGCTTTTGTCGGATCGGTTGCTTATCTTGCCTCTACTCCTGTAAAGACAACTGTCAATAACATCCGTGCTTTTGAAGACGGCGACAAGGTTTTCTTGCAGACAGTTTATAACTTTGCCGGTGCGGGTGAACAGGTAGCATTTGATATCTTCCGTTTCGATGAAAACGGAAAGATCATCGAACACTGGGATAATCTTGCTTTAAAAGCAGAACCCAATCCCTCCGGCAGAACACAGATCGATGGTACGATGGAGTTGAAAGACCTTGATAAGACTGAGGCAAATCGTGAATTAGTAAAGAATTTCCTTTACGATGTCATGCAGGGCAACCGTCCTGAAAAGACACCTGATTATTTTGATGGTGACACCTATATTCAGCATAACACAGGCATCGCTGACGGCTTGTCTGGTTTAGGCGCTGCTTTAACGGCATTGGCCAAGCAGAACATTCAGATGGTTTACAATACCGTTCATCAGGTTCTCGCACAGGGAAATTATGTCCTTGCAGTCAGTGAAGGTACTTTTGGTGGAGCACCGACTTCTTACTATGACCTTTGGCGCGTTGAGAACGGAAAGATTGCTGAGCATTGGGATGTAATGGAAACCATTGCGGATAAATCCACTTGGCAGAATCAGAACGGCAAGTTCTGATTAGAGACAAAGCCTCGCAGACTGTAGAAATCTGCGGGGCTTTGCTCTCATTTTTGATAGAACAGCACAATGAACTATTTGCAATATTTGGAAAAAGAGATCCATTCTGTGATTATGGCTACTGTAGATGATAGCGGCCTTCCTGTTACCTGTGCGATTGATATCATGGATAGTGATGAAAATGGATTGTATTTTCTGACTGCAAAAGGAAAAGGATTATATACCCGCTTAAAGAAAAACGGATATGTTGCACTGACGGGAATGAAAGGTGAGGATACTTTGTCTTGCGTTGCAATATCGCTGAGAGGAAAAGCGAAAGAGCTTGGAAGCACATCACTTTTTCGGCTGTTTGAAAAGAATCCGTATATGCGAAAGATTTATCCGACACTGGAATCTCAGAAGGCACTGACAGTATTCCAGATTTATGAAGGAAGCGGTGAATGGTTTGATCTTTCCAAACAGCCGATTGAGCGAGATTCTTTCACAATCGGAAATAGACAGATAGTGACACTGGGATATGAAATCACGGATAAATGTATTGGCTGTCAGATCTGTAAGACTGTATGTCCGCAGGATTGCATTGATTTCTCGACAGTGCCTGCTGTAATAAGACAGAAAAACTGCTTGCATTGCGGAAACTGTTTTACAGTCTGTCCCAAGAAAGCGATAAAACGGAGAGTATAGAAAGATGACACAAGCTGAAAGAAGAATGTATTTGATAGCTGCACTCCTTCATGAGCAACCACAGTATTCTGCAATCGAAATTCCGTATGATGAACAAAAGCAGAAAATACTGCTTCGCTCTCTTTTCAATATACGTATGCCTAAGCCAGTGAGCGATGAATTTCTGAAAGTGCAAAATGACTATTTGCAGGAAGAGATCAAACAGAAAGGAATTACTTCTCTTTCTGATTTAGAGCCGATTCAGAAAGAGATCTATCTTTGGCGTGGAGATATTACTACATTGCAATGCGATAGCATTGTCAATGCAGCAAATAGTCAGATGCTTGGCTGTTTTGTCCCAAGTCACAGCTGTATCGATAACGCTATTCATACCTATGCGGGTGTAGAGCTCCGCCTTGAATGCTCTAGATTGATGAAACAGCAAGGACATGAAGAAGGAACCGGAAGAGCAATGATTACAAAAGCATATAACCTGCCTTGTAGGTATGTGCTTCATACAGTCGGTCCTATTGTTCACTCTGATCTTACTGAAAAAGACAAGGAACTGCTTGCCTCCTGTTATCGTTCCTGTTTGGAACTGGCAGATAGAAACGGATTAAAAAGCATCGCATTCTGTTGTATCTCTACGGGAGAATTCCACTTCCCGAATGATAAAGCAGCACAGATAGCTATCAAAACCGTAAAACAATATAAGGAACAGACACACAGCAGAATAGAGGTGATTTTCAATGTTTTCAAAGAAATCGATTACAACATTTACCGAGAGCTTCTCAAAGCAGATCGATAGACTGAAAGATGAAATAGAAAACGCTGACGCTATTATAATCGGCGCAGGCGCCGGATTATCGACAGCATCTGGCTTTTCCTATAGCGGTGAACGTTTTGAAAAGTATTTTTCTGATTTTCATAAGAAGTATGGAATTTCAGATATGTATACAGGTGGCTTCTATCCGTATGAGACACTTGAAGAATACTGGGCATGGTGGTCAAGACATATTTTGATCAACCGTTATGCAATAACGGTGGGTAAGCCTTATTTGGATTTATTGAACATCGTAAAGGAGAAGGATTATTTTGTTTTGACTACAAATGTCGATCATCAGTTTCAGCTTGCCGGATTTGATAAGAAAAGGTTGTTCTATACACAGGGAGATTATGGTTTGTGGCAATGCTCTAAAGCCTGCCATAATAAAACCTATGATAATGAAGAATGCGTGCGCAAAATGGTATTGGAACAAAAGGATATGAAGATTCCTACAAAGCTGATACCTAGATGCCCTGTCTGCGGTGCACCTATGACAATGAACTTGAGATGTGATGACTTCTTTGTTCAAGATAAAGGGTGGTATGAAGCACAAGGGCGCTATGAGGATTTTATCAGACGACATAAAAATTCACGTGTTTTGTTTTTAGAACTCGGTGTAGGTGGAAATACACCTGGTATTATAAAATATCCGTTCTGGAAGATGACTTATCAGAATTCAAAAGCGATTTATGCCTGTATCAATCTTGGAGAAGCAATCTGTCCTGATGCTATCACTGAACAATCCATCTGTATCGATGCCGATATTGCCTATGTGTTATCTGTTTTACAGCAGATGAGAAATAATGCGTAGTAATCTTCATTCTTAGAGAAGTGTTGATGAACGCTTTCTATTCGTACATTCTTCAATGATATAACAAATTGTTAGTTTATGGAATGATATTCTTAGTAAAGAAATTCGAAATATTTTTCACATAATAAAATCGTATCAATCAAAAAGCCATGTTCTGCCTGGCTTTTTGTATCAGGTGTGATGGGCATGTCACATATCTAAAGGGTGAAAGTCCCGAATAGGAACGTCGTTATAACTATATAGCGAAGCTTAAGTCCAGTACCGTGAGGTCTTGGAGATTTGAAGAGATTCAAAGTCGAAAAAAGGTTTACTCCAAGAAGTCAGCAGAAGCCATAGTACTCGAAAGAGGAAGGGCCGAATGAACAAACCTTTGCAAAGTACAAATGGGAGTGTCTATTTAATCCGTATTGAAAAATGGCTTTTATGAAATTAAGAGGCTTCAATTCACGTTTGATCCTTTGAAAAAAATATATACAAAATGTATAATTTATTACGGAGGCGTGATTTATATGGAAAACCAAAAAGCTTTGTATTATTTATTAAAGGCGGAGATTAGTGGAATTAAGAATATCGATTCGCCTATTCATTTAGACTTTTATCCTGATATTATTAAGGATAAGATTGATTTCAACCACAATAATGTCAAAGGTATTTATGGTTGCAATGGTGCTGGTAAGACAGCAATTATTACTGCCTTCTACATTTATCAGAGGGTGCTAAGTTCTGATAATTATTTGCTTCAGGAAAATGTCATTTATAATTTAAAAAATGAAATCAATTACAAAACGAAGAAATTCACTATTTCTTTAGTGTTTGGATTGGGATTAGATGGTTCTTGTCTGCGAGTTGTGAAACATGAATTAACAATTAAATTGATTCATGATATCCCTACTATTTTCGAAGAAAAATTATTTGTTTTAAATTCTCTGAAGAAGAGTTTATCTGATCCGACAAATTACACTTTGTTGGCTGAAAACAGTCATGGGGAATTTATCCCTCATTTCGATATTGATGAAGATGATAAAAAATTATTCGCTTTTTCTACCAGAGATTTGGCATCAAACTCTTTTGTGACATTGTTCATTCCTGCGTTTTGTGATGCACTGATTAAAAACAAAGCTAAACTCAAAATTATTAAAGATAATGACAACAATATTGCACCAATTGAGGGATGGCCGTTTGTTTTTATAAATACATATTTATTTGGATTCAATATTGAAGCATCTTTGTCAAATGAAGATATTCATGAAAAATCACTTGAAACAATGAAGTCTAAGGTTGAATATGAAATGAAAAAGATGGCGGAGTATTTACCTATCGATGAAACTAGTGTTTCGTTTGCTTTTACTCCATTTTCTGCAGATGAAATATTAAAAACAAACTATGATAAATATCTAGAAAAGGTAAATAAACTTGAGAAATTCATTAAGATTTTCAAACCAGAATTAAAAGAAATAAAAATTCATAGAAAGCAGAATAAAGAATATTATTTGTGTGAAAAGTCTTTTGTTTATGATGAATACGAAGTTTCCTCTGAATTTGAATCAGCAGGTCTTAAAAAATTAATTTCTATTTTCAATTTGTTGGAAAGGGCTGCTTCTGGTGCCATTGTATTTATAGATGAGTTGGATCACTCTATTAATAGTGTCTATCTTAATGCGTTGATTGAATTCTTCCAAGAATATGGTGCTGGCCAATTGATTTTTACCACTCATAATTTAGAACCGATGAATGTTTTAAACAAGCATAAATACGCAATTGATATTCTTAATGGTGATCACGAGATTTATACATGGACATCTAATGGTAATTATTCTCCTTTAAATCAGTATAAATCTGGTATGACTCCAGGTTCCCCATTTAATATTTCAAGCGATGATTTTCTTACTTGTTTTTCATATGAGGAAAAATAGGTATGTCAATTCAATTGATTATTGCTGTTGAGGCAAACAAAGAAAGCAAAAGTGATTATCGATACATTGATCCTTTTATTAAGAGATATTTCAAAATTGGCACTAATAAAATCAGTTATGTTTATATGGGTTCAAAGATGAATTATTCAGATAAAGGGATTAATAAACAAATCGATTCTTTGATCAAAAGCTATAAAAAAACCGGCGAATCTCATGTAATATATTGCTTTGATACAGATGATTTTTCTGTTTCACCTAATCATCGAGACTTGTCAATAATTCTGTGTAAATCTTTGTAATGCAAATGACTTCATCATTGTCATCAATCCGTATCGTCT
>CAKUXT010000009.1 GCA_934700375.1 uncultured Bacilli bacterium
GGATATCTTCGATCTGACCTATTTCTTATGCAAACAGGAAAAAGATCTTGATTCCATCGGTGCGTATTTATCTAAGTCCCCGCTTTTGAAAGCTTACTCCGAATACGGGAAAAACAGCAAAAAGATGGAAGAATATCTTCACATCTGCGAAGAAGTCGATAAGAGCGAAAGAAAGCTGGACGAATTCCTCAGCAAGAAAAAGAAGAGACAGGAAATCAGCGAAAAATAAACCATTCTTCTGCTCATTCATTGCTTGCTAGCGTTTTCATATGTTAGTATACATTTGTCTCTTTTTAGAAAACAGAGATTGCCTTTATAATAGCGTCCGTGTCAATTACAACAAAGGGGGAAACAACAATGAAGAAAAAGATGATTCCGTTTCTGGTTTTAGCCAGTCTGCTTGTCGGCTGTGGAGAAAATAAGCCGTCCAATTCGCCTTCCTCAGAAGAGATTAAAGCGACTGTTGCAGAAAAAGTCACCAGTGAAGCAACTGAAAATATCACAACAGATTCCATCATCAGCACTGAGAACAAGAGTGACACTCAGATAACGGAAACCATCCTTTCTATCAGCGAGGTCAAAAGAACAGAGGTCGGAAAAGAAATCTATTCCAAGATGCAGGTCATCAGCAAAACTGCAGAAGGCTTCTATGGAAAAGATGAGACTGGATTCATCTTCGTCTATTTAGGAAAAGACGGCGACTTTTCTAACATCCAAGAAGGAAACCTCATCAAAGTCCATGGTTATTCCTCACTCTATAACTTCTCCCATCAGATTTCGCCTACAACCGACAGCAACGATGTCACACATCCTGTTGAAATCGAAAAGCTCGAAGAAAAAGAACTTTCACTCTCTTTCACACCCAAAACCATCGATGAGATGCTTGATACTGACAATGAAGATGTTGATTTTTATGGAACACCTGTTTCCATCAAAGGACATCTCACTTATACTGGCTCTTACCAGACACCCTATAGCATCACAGCCGATGGAAATGAAAGCATCTCCATCGCCCGCGCCGCTATCGACAATCTCAATCTCCGTCCCTTGGAAGGCAAGCTTATCAGTCTTGAAGGCTTTGTCTATTGTTATCTCTCCAATACCTATGTTGTCACTGCAAAAAGCGCAACTGCTTTAAGTGCAGCAGATATCAGCGACGAAGAAGCTGTCGCTTCTGCTTCCTATTATCTGAAGAATGTCATCAACGGCAGCAAAACAGCAGATGACTTCACATTGATCAAAGAATACCTTGGTGCTACTATCACATATACCTCTTCCCATCCTGAAATCTTAGATGAAAACGGTCATTATAACGCTCCTAAAGAAGGCACTGATGTCACATTCACGGCAACGATCACAAGAGGAAGCGTCAATGTTCAAGTGACCTTTGTCATCACAGCCTTGAAGCTTTCCGAAAAGAAAGTCGTCATCAGCGAAAGCTATACTTCAGGCGGAAACAGCAAAGCAATCTATAACAGCGACTTTATCGAGCTCTACAATCAGACCAATGATCCGATTGATTTATCCACCTACTCCCTTCAAAACTCCTCTACTGGTGCAAAAAGCAAATTCACAGTTCATAAATTAAGAGGAACAATCGCTCCGCACGATTATTTCCTCATCAGAGGAAAAATCAAAACCACCTATGATCAGCCTGCATTAGAAGAATATGATCTTGCTCTTGATGCATTCGATCCTAGTGGCACAGATTATATTCTCGCTTTGGCTAATGACCAGGCACAGATCACCTACACTTATGATACAGTCCGCTCCACATTGACAAGCACCAATGTCATCGATTTATTAGGTGCCGGAAAAGCAACCCTTTTCGAAGGTTCCGCTTCCTGCTCCATCAGCGACAACGCCAAATCCTTACAGCGCATCGATCCGACTATCGATACCGATGACAATGTCGAAGACTTCAAAGTCGATACACCAACTCCTAGGAAATCAGCAGCTAAATGAAAAAGTCTTTTGTCTTTGTTTCTTTCCTTCTCCTTCTAGCATCCTGTGGCAAATCCAAAACTTCATCGAATATCAAAACAGACAGTGTCACGCCGCCACAGCGCGAGACTGTTATCACAACTGAAAACAAAACTGAACCAACGACAACCGCACCTATAACAACAGAAGCACCTATAACAACAGAGGTTCCGGTTTCAGATCAGTTTTCAAGTGAATCTTCCTCGACTGACATCATTATCAAAGAACATGATTTAGAACTTCACTTCCTTGAAATGAATGAATGCTATGGCGATTCGCTCATCATCAAAAAAGGAAATTTCGAAATCCTTGTCGATGGCGGAGCACAGGCTGATGCCACCTATGTCAGAAAAGGTCTCAAACGCTTTGTCACAGACAGAGTCTTAGACATGGTGATTGTCTCTCATCCCCACGCTGATCATACAGGCGGATTGAGCGATAGAAACACTTTCAGAGAAATAGACTCGGTTGGTACATTCATCGATTACGGATATCAATATGCTACACCGATGAATAAAGGCTATGAGTCAAATAGAGAAAAATATATCTCCAAAGGTGCTACCTACTATCCCGCCTATGATATATTCCATAAGAATGTCCACTCTCCTATCTTTGATTTAGGAGATGATGTCACCCTTGAGGTGTTGGATACCGATCTTTATCTTCCTACGGATACCGTCATGAATTCTGGTTACAATCACAATGACTCTTCTGTCGCCTGCGTTCTGACTTACGGAGAGAACAAATTCTTCTTTGCCGGAGATCTAGAAGCGAAAGGCGAAAGAAATCTGATCAGCAAATATCCGAATCATTTCACTGACTATCATGTCTCCATGAAGGCTTCCCATCATGGAAGCGAGTCTTCAAGCTGTAAAGAATTCTTAGAATACATCAAACCGGAAAACATCTTCATATCCGCTGCTGTCATAGAGGAGAATATGTCCTCTTCCGGTGTCAAGGTGCAACAGCATCCATATGTCTCCACACTGAAGAAATACAGCCAATATACTTCTTCCATCTATTGGAACGGAACGATGGGAACGATCAATGCCTGTTTCGATAAAGAGAATATTGTTTCTGTCCATGGAGACGGTGCTACAAGAAACTATTACTACAATGGTGTCAAGATGACATCCGAAGAAGAAAAAGACCTGCCATTTCCTGAGACAAAGTGGTATTCCACCTACGTAAAATGATTCTTTGACAGATTCAGCCAACTGTTGTTTGTTCTTTTCAAACGATTGTTGGCTTTTTGTTTGTGACACTAAAACAAAGTTATAACAATCCATCATTTACCTTATCTTTGATGTTGTCCTATAAAGATGAAATCTTTATAATATTCGTATGTGTTAAACAAGGAGAAACCCTATGGATTACAAAATCAAAATGCAAGAATGGTTAGACAGCGATTTAGTCTCTGAAGAAGACAAAAAACAGATCCGTCTTGCCAATGAAGATACGCAGAAAGAGATGTTCTCCACTTATATTCATTTCGGAACCGCAGGCATGAGAGCTCTTCTCGGCCCTGGAACATCAAGACTCAACCTCATCACAGTCAGAAAAGCAGCTATCGGCTTAGCTAATTTCCTTTTGGCTACCTATAAGGATGAAGCAAAAGAAAGAGGCATCGCCATCTCTTTTGACAACAGACATTATTCAAGAGAATTCCGTGATCTTTCCGCTAAGATCTTCAATGAGATGGGAATCCCGGTCTTCACTTTCCGCGATCCGCATCCGACTCCGGAACTTTCCTATACTGTCCGTAAGCTTCACTGCATCGCCGGTGTCATGATCACAGCCAGCCACAACAACAGAGAATACAACGGATACAAGATCTATGACCAGAAAGGCTGCCAGGCAGTCTATGACTTCATCGATGGCATCATCAAGACCATCAATGAACTTCCCGATGAACTCCATGTCGATTATCAGAAAGTCGATGAGAAAGACTTTGCAAAGACAACCTTCCTCGATGATGACGATCAGTTTGACATCGATTTTGTCAACAAAGAGCTGACCACTTCTTTATACAAAGACTATTTCAAAGGCGAGAGACTGACAAAGATCGTCTTCACTCCTCAGTGCGGATGCGACTGCAAGGTCGGTCCGATGGCATTAAGAGGCGCAGGATACACAGTTGAAACCGTTCCTGGGCAGGACTATTTCGATCCCGATTTCACCAATACCAAGAATCCGAACCCTGAAACAGATGATGCCTATGCTTTGGCCTTCGAGCACTTGAAGGAACTCAACAAAGAAGGAAACAAGTTCAATCTTGTCATCTGCACCGATCCTGACGCCGATCGTTGCGGCATCGCCTTCCTCAACAGCAAAGGCAAAATCCAGCGCTTCACCGGCAATCAGACAGGCGCACTTCTTATCGACTTTGTCCTTTCCACCATGCAGAGAAGAGGAACTCTTCCCAACAATGGTGTCATCTGCAACACCTTCGTCACCGGCGGACAGGGTGCCAAAGTCGCTTCCTTATTCAATGTCAAAGTCAGAACGACTGCCACTGGTTTCAAATACATCGGCAACATGGCTGATCAGATTGAAGAGAGCGGAGAAAAATATCTCTTCGGCTATGAAGAATCCTACGGATATCTTCTTGCCGACTTCATCCGTGACAAGGATTCTCTCCAGAGCATTGTCGCCATTGCAGATCTTTGCGAATACTACCTCAGACAAGGCAAGACACTCGATCTGGCACTGAAAGACCTCGACAGAAAGACAGGCCACTACTTCAACACTCAGGTCTGTGTCATGTTCTCCGGAGCCGATTGCTTAGCCAGAATGAACGCTGAAGTCAACAACCTCAGAAAGAACCCGTTCTCCACTTTAGGCGGAATCAAAGTCAAGACCTTATCCGATTATCAGGACAGAAAAGTCATCCATATGGATACCAATACCACAGAAGAGATGAATCTTCCTGATATCGATAAGACAAACTGCCTGCGCTTTGATTTTGAAAACGGTGGCTTCTTGGCCATCCGTCCTTCCGGAACCGAACCGAAAGTCAAATTCTATATTGAGACAGTCGGCATGGATGACGAGGAAGGAAACAAGTTTGCGATGAAGCAGGCTGATGAGCTGAAGAAGATCATGGGCTTATAAAAATAGGGTTGCAGCCAAATCAGCTGCAACCCATTTATTTTCCTTCGAAGAACGCCTTCAATGTCAGATAGATTCCTTCGTGATTGTTATCGTCTAAGGTGATGTTATGAACGATTTCCTTCAAATGCGGACTTGCGTTTTTCATCGCATAAGGAACACCGGCAGTCGAGAGCATCTCAACATCATTCTCAGCATCGCCGAATGCGATCGTATGAATACGATCGATATGATAATAATTCTGAAGCTGTGAGATTCCGCTCGCTTTGTTTCTCTTCAAAGAACCGAATTCCGCAATCTTATCAGTTTCATACCAATGTCTAAGGAAGAGAGATGCATCAGAAAGCGGAGTGTGATTGACTTTGTCCTCATAGCCTTCCTTGACCTGGAAGACAAAAGCATAGACATCTTCATCAAGAGTCTTTTCTAATGGTCCATAGACCAATTCCATCCCTTCATGATTGAACATGCGGTTGAATTCTTCGTCATGGTCTGTGTAATAGACTTTTGTTTCGCTTTCAGCAAAGCAATGCACAATCTCTCCATCCTTGAAATGAGAAAGGAAACTGAGAATTTCTTCCTTGCTGTAATACTCATCATAACGAACAAACGAGCTATCGTTGGGATCATAGACACAGGCTCCGTTATAGGAGACAAACGGGCCCTTAAGACCTAATTCTTCATAATACGGCAGGATTGCTCTTGGCGGACGACCGCTAGCAAGGGCGACGACATTTCCGTCTCTCATCAGCTCCTTCAGATAGGAAGCTGTCTTCTCCATGATATTTTTCTTGTCATCAAGGAGGGTACCGTCCAAATCGCAGACGATTAAAAATTTCTGTTTGTTATTCATACTTCAATTGTAACAAAAAGAAAACAAGTTTTCTTTATAAAGTGCTTTCGTTTACAATATTAACGTACAACAATTACAATTTCTACATCCAATGATACAAAGGAGAACACTATGAAATCCTATAAAACATTATCTCTTCTGTTTCTTCCGCTTCTTTTAGGCTCCTTCAGAAATGAAAAGCCCATCTTAAACGCAGCAAAGAAAGAATTTGACGGAAGAGCTTATGATAGTTCCTTAATGATGGACTTCACTGACAGCAGTGAAGGCGAGATCAAGAAGTACTATGATTATTCCACGATGATCACCAAAAAAGGAGATGATCTGAAGAAATATCTCTATGACATCATCAGTCAGGACAACTACTTCATCTCCTATGGTTCCTCCACCACTTCCGGAGTCGGCATGTGGTATGAGATCACCGACAGAAACTGGGATATCTCTAATAGCATCGATCCATCCACATTCCTCTTCAATCAGGAGAACCCAGAAGACTATTATTTAGTCAACTACTACTTTGAAAACACTGCCAATTACGATAAGACAAAAGCGACAAACAACACCGTCAACTCCACCGCACTGAAGGTAATAGATGGTGCAACAAAGGTCGACTATGTCAACAAGACCAAACCAAAAGGCGTATCAACAGAC
Source organism: uncultured Bacilli bacterium (assembly GCA_934700375.1). Taxonomy (GTDB): domain Bacteria; phylum Bacillota_I; class Bacilli_A; order RFN20; family CAG-288; genus Enterosoma. The sequence goes on from CAKUXT010000009.1 coordinate 6,596, forward strand.
AAAGAGCATCTTTGGGCCAAGAATCACGGATTCAAAGTCGTAACCAGTGGAAAAGACACCTTTGAAAACGGAGCACCGACTGACTTGCATCACCTTGTAGCCGCTGATGGAAACACCAATTCAGCCGGTCACAACGACAACTTCTTCGGCGAAGTCGCTGATAAGAGCACGGCAAAGGCCATCTATTCCTATTACGCAGACGGAACGACCGGTCTTTCCGGATACAGAGGAAAAGACAAGAACGGCAACACCGTCTTTGAACCGACAGATGAATGGAAAGGAGATATCGCAAGATCGCTCCTTTACATGGTCACACGTTACAGCAAAGACAACGGAGACAAACAGACACAGGCTGAGCCTTATCTTGTCTTCGATGACAACGGAAGCTACAAGGATGAATCAGAGAGCGGAAAATACGACAGAAGTAAATTCCACGGCTATCATCCTAATCTCTCCACCTATCTGAAATGGAACAAAGAAGATCCTGTCTCCAAATACGAATATCATCGAAACAATATCATCTATAAGAACGTTCAGAAAAACAGGAATCCGTTTATCGATTTTCCTTCTTTGGCAGACTGGGTCTTTGCAACAACGACAGAGAGTGAGCCTGCTATCGCCGTTCCTGTCGAAGACAACCCCTTTGCAATCATCGACTTCTCATCCTTGAAAAGCAAATATCAGCTTCACGTCGAAGACAAAGTCACCTTCGATCTCAGTTTCGGAAGCATATCCGACTTGAAAGTCGACTATGATGATTCCTTCTTGACGATGGCAAATGACAAGAAGTCCTTCACAGCCAAGAAGGCAGGAACGACTTCAATCACTTACTCTTATACGGATAAAGAAGGAAAAGAAGTCTCTCATTCGACAACGCTTGAAATCAAAGACAAGATCATTCTCTTATCCGTAAAACCGGACACTGGTGTAGTCGATCACATGGACTTGGTCACTGGTCAGGAATACACGTTCGAACTCGGTTTCAAAAGCACTGATGCCTTCTTCCCGGATGAAAAAATCATCTATTCAACCGATGATCCTACGATCATCTCTGTCAATGATTCTGGAAAAGTGACCGCCTTGAAGAGCGGTGAATGCACACTCTTTATCATCATCAAGAGCGATAAGGGTGAAAAGAATCTTCTGACTGTCAAAGTCAAAGTCACGCTATCTGAAGAAGAGCAGAAAAAGAGAATGATCTATATCATCATCATCGCTATAGCAGCTCTACTTCTTGTCATCATCTTCTTGATCTTTGCAGGACTGATTAAGAAAACAAACAAAAAATCTTCAGTCAAAGACTATACGAAAGTCTATAATAAAAAGAGCACCAAGAAGAAAAACTCTTCCGGTACTAAGAAAAAAACGAGGAAATGACAATGGCAGATGAAAAGAAAGAAAACGGATTCTCCAAATTCTTCAAGAAGATAGGAAAATCCATCTCCGACTGCACAAGAGAAGATAAGTTATCAAGAGCATTCCGCAACAAACCGCATGTTCAGGACTTCACCATCTATACAGATGATTCCTCTCTCCTGTCCTTAAAAGAATACTTCGGTATCCTTGATGACGGAAAGAAAGAAGTCACCTTATACGGAGACATCAACGACAATGATGTTCCCTATTCCAGCATCCTTTCCACTAAGACAGAGAGCGACAACGAACTCCCTAGACGCTTCTATCTTCTTGAGAGAAGAGTCGAGGACATCGATATCGAACTGGAAGAGAAAGATGAGAATGACAATGTTGTCAAGAACACCTATTCCCGTCCTGTCACTATCTTCACAATTGACGGCGACTTAAAAGAAGTCAAAGTCATCAAGGTGAAGAACACTTACTATCTGAAACAGGAACAGAAGTGATCTGAAAAAAGAGACTGCCCTACAAACAGGCAGCCTCTTTTTTTTGTCATACAAAAGGGCTACTGACGGATATATCAGTAGCCAATTTGATTATTTGTTTTTGAATTTTCTCTTTAACCAAGAGAAGACACCATTGGACTTCTTGCTTTCGATATCATCAAATTTGCTGATGAGCTCTTTCTGCTCGCTGTCCAACGATTTCGGGAACTTCACATTGACGGTGACGTACTGGTTTCCAGTTTTGCCACTAGGCAAAGTGATACCTTTGTTTGCCATACGAAGAATCGTACCAGGCTCTGTGCAGCTAGGAATGACCAAGTCACAGTCTCCAGTGACTGTCGGAACAGTGACCGTTGCGCCAAGAAGCGCATCGGAGATAGAGATCGGCGCATTGATATAGACTTCAGCGCCTTTTCTGACAAAGGTCTGAGAAGGTTTGACATTGAAAGTGACAATCAGATTGCCGTTTTCGCCGCCATTGACACCAGGCTCGCCTTTGCCGCGGACATTCATTCTGTCGCCGGTATCGACGCCATGCGGAATATTGAGCGTGATCGTCTCAGATTTCTTGACGCGGCCGCTACCTTTACACTGAGTGCATTTATGGGTGACTTTCTTACCGCTTCCGTGACAGTCAGGACAGACATCCTCTGTCTCCATCACACCGAAGATCGTGGTCTTTCTTGTTCTGACACGTCCTGTTCCACGGCAGGTAGGACAGGTTGTCACATCACTAGGATTTTCGGCTCCTGTACCATGACAATGCGGACAGGTATCGACGTATTCAAGCGGAATATCGACCTTTGTTCCTTTGACTGCATCATCGAAAGAAAGATTGACCTGAATGACTCTATCCTCACCGTTTCTAGGCATGTTGCTGCGTCTAGAACGAGTAGAGGCTCCTCCTCCGAAGAAGGATGAGAAGATATCTCCGATGTCTCCGAAGTCACCGAAATCGGCGCCTTGGAAGCCGTTGAATCCGCCCTGGAAGCCATTCGCTCCGTTATTGTCAAATGCAGCATGGCCGAATTGATCGTACTGCTTACGCTTGTCGGCATTGCCGAGAACCTCGTAAGCTTCCTGAACTTCCTTGAATTTCTCAGGGGCATCAGGAGACTTATTCAGATCCGGATGGTACTGCTTGGCAAGTTTACGATAAGCACTTTTGATTTCATCCTGGGTCGCATTCTTATCGACGCCGAGGACTTCATAATAATCTCTTTTTTCTGCCATCGAGGATGACCTCCTATTCTATGAAGAAGCCCGGAATCTCTTCCGGGCTTATCTTTGCATTTTTACTTATTGTCGTCTTTCTTTTCTTCGAAAGTAGCATCTACGACATGCGGATCGTTTCCGTTATCAGCGGAAGTGTTTCCACCAGCGTTGTTAGTGGATGCATTGGCCTGAGCCTGAGCCTGGGCCTGATACATCTGGTTAGCAGCCTGCTGGAGTTCAGCGATTCTAGCTCTAACAGCATCAAGATCGTTCTTATCCAAGTCAGCCTTGATGTCATCGCGGATCTTCTTGGCCTGAGCCTTGGTGTTCTCATCGATCGGATGCTGAGGATCATTCATAGAACGATCAATCTGGTCGATAAGAGACTGAGCTTCGTTTCTGGTATCGGCATCACGTTTTCTCTTATCATCTTCAGCTTTGTGAGCTTCTGCCTCATGGACCATCTTATCGATTTCATCTTTGGAAAGTCCAGAAGAGTTGGAAATGGTGATATGCTGTTCGGCATTAGTATCAAGGTCCTTAGCGGAGACAGAAACAATACCGTTGACATCGATAGAGAATGTGACCTGAATTCTCGGTTCGCCACGACGTGCAGGACGGATGCCTTCGAGCTTGAACTGGCCTAAGAACTTGTTATCTGTGGCCATCGGTCTTTCGCCCTGGAAGACCTGAATTTCAACACCAGGCTGGTTATCTTCAGCTGTGGAGAAGACCTGACTCTTGGTGGTAGGAATTGTGGTATTTCTAGGAATCATGACGCTCATGACACCGCCTAAGACTTCAATACCCAAGGAAAGCGGAGTGACATCGAGAAGGACAACATCCTTAACGTCGCCACGGATGACGCCGCCCTGAATAGCAGCACCGACAGAGACAGCTTCATCAGGGTTGACAGACTGATTCGGCTTTCTGCCATTGCATAATCTTGTGACAAGATCGACAACTGCAGGCATTCTTGTAGAACCACCGACCATGATGACATCGCTGATATCATTGATGGAGAGGTTAGCATCGGCAAGAGCCTTTTCAAAAGGAGTACGGCAACGATCGATAAGATCAGCTGTGAGATCCTGGAATTTAGCTCTGGTCAAAGTGGTTTCGAAGTTGACAGGTGCACCATCCTTGAAGCCGATATAAGGTAAGGAGATGATGGTCTGAGTCTGAGAAGAAAGGTTGATCTTTGCTTTTTCAGCTTCATCACGAAGTCTCTGGAGAGTAGGTCTGTCTTTGACATTGTCTCTAGAGAGATAGATGCCGCACTGTGTTCCGATTTCAGAGATCAGCCAATCGATGACATGGTTATCCCAGTCATCACCGCCGAGGTTTGTATCACCGGAAGTGGAGAGAACTTCGAAGGTTCCGTCACCGATATCAAGAATGGAGACATCGAGTGTACCACCACCCAAATCGAAGACAAGGATCTTACCGGACTTCTTGCTGTCCATACCATATGCCAAAGCGGCAGCGGTAGGTTCAGAGATAACACGGACAACATCCAAACCGGCGATTGTACCAGCGTTCTTCGTTGCCTGTCTCTGATCATCGTTGAAGTATGCAGGGCAAGTGATGACAGCCTTCTTGACAGGGAAGCCAAGATACTTTTCAGCATAACCCTTCATATAGGAAAGGATCTTTGCAGAGATCTCTTCCGGAGTGAAGTCCTTATTGAGACATGCGATGTGAGTCATGGTTCTTGTACCCATGTGTCTCTTGATGGAGTGAACGGTGTCAGGGTTTGTCAAAAGCATACGCTTTGCAGCATTGCCGACGATCTCTTCGCCATCAGCCTTGAAAGAGACGACAGACGGACAGGTGTTTGTGCCTTCCGGAGAAGGAATGACCTTAACAGTCTGGTCATCCTGCATGTAAGAAACAACAGAGTTTGTAGTACCTAAATCGATACCTAAGATTACTTCTTTAGCCATAAATAATATCCTCCTATATGTGGTTATTTATTTTCTGATTCTTTCGAATCTTCTTTTTTCGTATCTTCTTTCTTCTCGCTTGCCTTCATCGTAACGATGACTCCGGCAGGGCGAAGAAGATGTTCGTATAAGGCATAACCCTTACAATAGACTTCGGCGATTCTGTTATCTTCCTCTCCATCGACTGTGGAGAAAGCCTGCATCTTGTGAGGATCATACTCCGAGCCGATTTCCGGTGCGATGACAGTGACACCCAACTGTGTCAGGGTGTTAAGCATCTTGGAATGAATCATTTCGAATCCTTGAACATATTGTTTGATCATCGGATCCTTTGGTTCACTCTTCAATGCGTAATCGAAGCTGTCCAATGTCGGAATCAGTTCTTCAATGAATGATTTGCTGGCGTATCGCTTTGCATCATCACATTCTTTCTGAACCTGTTTACGAAGGTTAGCCATATCGGCATAGGCTTCATAATACTTGTTCTTCCAATCATCTTTTTCATGATCGGCTTTTTCGTATTCTTTCTGGAACTCAAGAACCTTCTTTTTCAGCTCTTCGTTCTCTTTTTTCAGAAGGTCAGTTTCGGAAGGATTCTTTTCTTCTTTTTCTTCCCTTTTTTCTTCTTCGACCTTCACCTCTTTTTTCTCTTCACTCATTTCTTCACTCCTTTCTTTGTCGTCGATTTTGTGGTTTTCTTAGGAATAACATCTTTCTTTTCATCACTGATCGCTGAGACAGGAATCAATGATGTGCTGTTTGAAGAAGAAGAGAAATAGTATTTATCCAGCATATAGACAACATATTCCAAGGCTAAAAGAATTCTCTTGTAATCCATTCGTTTCGGCCCGACAACAGCAATCTGATCTTTTCCGTTCACCGCCTTGGAGATGATTGCAAAGTCGCCTTTGTTCTCATTGGTGAACCCAACATTGCAGAAGCCTAAGTTATCATTCTCAGATAAGTTCTTTTCGAGCTTTGATGGATCTTCCAAGGTCTCGACTGCGGATAAGAACGAATTGATATCGTTGCTGAATTCCGGCATGTTGAGAAGATTCTTCTGTCCATAGACCTGATAACGTTTCTTCGTGAAGGAGAGAAGTGTCTCCATAAAGGCCTGTATGACCAAGTCACCTTCTTTGCCGAACAAGGATATGGCGATCGGTTTTAATAATCTTGCCTTATCTTCGAGTTCCGATATCGGTGTACCGCTAAGGCGGTCATTCAATAACGAAACAGCATTCTTCAGCGTCTCATAAGCACCTGGATTCTTATTATCGATGACAAACGTCTTCTTTTCGACATAACCAGAGTCTGTAATGAAGATTCCCATGGCTGAATTGTTAGAGAGCTTAAGCAACTGAACAGAAACAAGTTTCTCATCGTTGGCTCTTGGCCCTAGGACAACTGTCGCCATCTTTGTCATCTCGGATAAGATCTCGCAAGACTGGGAAAGAACGTCTTCCACACTCTTGCTCTTATTATTCAGGATGCGCTGGAATTCTCTTTGAAACTCCATATCGATCGTCGTCATCACCGAAGAATTATCGAGTTTTTCCAGATAATACTGGTAACCTTTAGAAGAGGGGACACGACCGGAAGAAACATGTGTCTTTTCGAGATATCCCTCTTTCTCCAGTGCTGCCATCGCATTGCGAATGGTAGCAGAAGAACATTTGAGTTGGTATTTCTTCAGCAATGTTTCAGATCCGACCGGCTGAGCGGTTCGGATGAACTCTTCAACGATAGCTTTTAAGATTTCTTCTTTTCTTTCGAGCTTCATCTAAGCCACCCTCCTTTAGCACTCTCTTCTTCAAGTGCCATTGATATTATAGATGACTTTTTAGCAATTTCAAGTATTGAGTGCTAATTTTTATAATTTTCTCTTTCCGTCCGCCCTTTTATATAAATAAGGGTGAAAAAAAGGACAGATTTCTCTGTCCCATTTCAGTCTTATTTCTTCTTCGGATGGGCGATAAGAAGATGAATATCAACGCCTTTTTCTCTGAATTTGGTCTCATATTCCGTCTTCGGAAGATAATCGACCTTTTCGGAATAGAAGGGCTCAATCACTTCAAAGTCGAACAGATCGACCTCTTTGAAATACTCGACTGTATCCGCAAAGAGATCTGCATTATCGGTTCTGAAGTAAAGCGTTCCATCCTCTTTCAATAAGCGGATATATTCTTTCAGCATCGTCGGATAACTGAGGCGGCGATGTTTTTGTTTCTTCTTCGGCCAGGGGTCGGGGAAATTGATATAGATGTTCTCCAGCTGGTGATCTTCGACAAGAGGGAAGATTCTTTCAATCGGCGCATTCAGAAGAAGGAAGTTCTTCTGCTTGTCTTTGACTTCTGCTCCTTTTTTCACGGCGAGAGCAAAAGCGTTGCGATTGATTTCAACGCCGAGGTATCTGTTTTCAGGATGGAGAGCAGAAAGCGCAAGGATAAATCCTCCGCATCCAGATCCTATTTCAAGATTCGGAAATTCTTTGACCTCTTCAGGAACGAAATCAGATAAGTTTCTGCTGATATCCTTATTTCCATTCAGGACTTCATCAGCCCATTTTCTATGACGCAGTCTCATATCAGAAAGGTTTCTTTCCTGCTCTCAGATATTCGCTGATATCAAAGATAGCATGTGCATAGATCTGCATGTTGTCATAGAAGTCAGAAAGCGGGAAGAACTCATCATGTCCGTGCATGCGATAATCTCTTCCGACAAACTGTGCACCATAAGCGACAGAGTTTCTGCTTTCTCTGGCATAGGTTCCGCCACCGATAGCAAGAGGAGCAGAGACAACATCACCTGTTTCTTTCTGATAGGCGTTCAACAAAATACGGATGAAGTCGGAATCCTTGTCTGTGACAAAGCCGTCGCTTCCGCCGAGCTTTGTGATCTTTGCACCGGTTTTCTTTTCAATGAAGGAAAGAACTTCATCGCTGGAAAGAGGAGCAGGGAAACGAAGGTTGACAAAGAGAGAAAGCTTTTTGCCATCGAAAGACATTCTTCCGATGTTATAGGATGTCTCGGAGAAATCTTTGTCTTTGAAGTTTCCGCCGAATGCTTCACCCATACCGTCTTTATAGTTCTCGTAAATAGTAAGAAGTGTCTTTTCCTGATAAAGCTCACCTAAGAAGTGAAGCATATGAAGACCGGCATTGACACCGTTCCAAGGCATCGATCCATGATAAGGTTTTCCTAAGAACATAAGCTTTCCGTTTTCAAAGCTTGCCTTGACTTCCGGATGCTTTTCCAAATAAAGGGCAAGAGCTTCTTTGACTTTGTTCTCGTCGTCATCGATTTCACATGCAGCTTCAGCAAGAACGATGTTCAAAGCGGCGCCTAATTTGAAATCTTTGACATGAGGCAAAGAGATGTCATAATCAGCTTCATATGCATAAATGGACTTTTCAGCATAGATGAGAGGATATTCAGCATCAGGAGAAATTCCTAATGTCGGATATTCTTTCTTCATGGTGTGGAAATAATGTTCTAAGCAAAGAGAATCGTTTTCTTCATTTCCGCCAAAGAGGAAGCGAAGCTTATAGCCGCCTAAGAGATGATTGTCCATCAATGCTTTGACAGCATAAAGACAGGCGATGGCCGGTCCTTTGTCATCGCTGGATCCTCTTCCGTACATCGTATTGCCATCGACCAGTGTCAATTCGAAAGGATCATGTGTCCATTTTTCTTTTTCGACAGGAACGACATCGCAGTGCCCATAGATATCGAAAATCTTATCGCCTTCGCCATAAGTGAGCTCTGTAACATAGTTGTCGCAGCGGTTCACTTTGAATCCGAGTTTCTCGCCAAGGCGAGCAACATAGGCCAAAGATTCCTCGACGCCTTTTCCAAAAGGCATCTGTTCAGTCTTTGTTTCAGGATCAAGAACAGAAGGGATGCTGACTAATTCCTTCCATGTCTTCAAAGCTTCCTCTTTATAGGGAGCGACCATCTTCTTGAAATCCGTATCGTTCATTTTGATCGGTTCAGCATTTTCTTTCATTTTCTTATTCTCCTTTCAGAAAAGTTATATCGTGTCCGCTGATTCTTACTAATCCTTTCAGCGTATGATAGACATCATAAATAAAATCATCTTCCATCCAAGTCTTCAGTGTATCCTTGACCAGATAGCTGTTTCCGCCAGTCAGTATGACTTTGGCATCTTTATTTTCATATTCTTTTTTGATGGCTTTTACCATACCGGATATCAAAGAAGAGACACCATTGATTACACCAGAGGAGATACACTCTTCTGTTTTCAAGGAAACCAAAGGCGGATTGATGATAATCGGCGAATCCTTCAGCAAATCTGTCTTTGCATGAAGAATCTCCGAAAAGGAAGAAAGGCCTGGGAAGATCTGACAGCCTTTGAAGCAGGAATTCTTATCGAGATAAAGAATCTTGCTGGCAGTTCCTAAATCGATGACGATCATTCCGGTTTCGTTGTCTTCTGCAACGATGTCACAGAAGAGATCGCTCCCTAAGATATCGATATTATCGACCTGGATTTTATGAGAAGAAGCATATCCTTTCATTGCTTTCTGATCGATGAAGCCGATTCTGCAATGAGGGAATTTATCACTAAGAGCTTCTTTCAGGCTTTGTAATCCTGATGAGTTTACAGAAGAGATATATGCCTCATGAATGTCTTCCATCTTTCCGATATAGTCGAAGATATCGTCTTTGCTACGCGTCCGCACTTTTTCAACAGAAAAAGCGTTGCCGTTTACCAAGAGAAAATCAATAGTCGAGTTACCGATATCCGCATAAAGAACAATATTGTTCTTTCCATTTGATTGATTGATACACATAACTTCATCATTATACCATGTTCACAATTCAGACTGGCACAATTTGATGGTCGCTTATTCAAAAAGAAAGTGTGATGCTCCCTTCTACATCCGTCCTTCGATATGGGATATTCAGTGCGGATAATACGGATAATGTCTCCTTATGCGGATGACCATATTTATTATTCTCCCCACAGGAGATAACAGCCAAAGAAGGTGAGAGCGATTTAAGGAAAGAATAATCCGAGGAAGTATTCGAACCATGGTGTCCGACTTTGATGACATCGGCATGAAGCGTAGGATTGTCTTTGATGATTTTCCTTTCAACAATCTTCGGTGCATCACCCATGATCAGAAAAGAAACATCAGACACCGTAAAAGCATAGACACCGGAAAAATAGTTGTCATCTTCTGTATTCGGAAAAGAATAGATATTGTAATTTTTCACTGTCAGTTCTTTGATATCGATCGTATTTTCTTTAGCATTAAGGAAATCATCTCTTGTATAGACAGCATTCACGGGAAAGCTGTTCTTCAAAGAGATCAATGCGCCGTTATGATCATAGTCCGGATGCGTGATGATGACGGCATCAAGAGAGCTGATTTTCCTTTTGTGGAAATAAGGAATGAGACATTCTTTTGCTAAATCGACATTCATCTTTCCACCCGTATCGATCAAGACATTCGTCCTTCCTTTTCTCACTAATGTGGCGTCTCCTTGATCAACATCGATGAAAGTGACTTCATCATGTTTCAGAAAATCAGGTATGAAAACAAAGGAGACACTGATGGAAAAGACAAGCGAGAGATATCGCATATGTCTTTTAAAATGATAGAATCTTAAAAACTCGACTATCGCATAAAGAACATAATAAATCAAAATAAAAAAGACAGAAACCTTTCCGCTTACAAGAAGAAAATTGACATTCATGACAGCATCTGCGAGTCTGATGATGAACCGACAAAGAAGATTGATCAGATAAGCTGTCTGCGGAACGATAAACAAAAGAAGAGATAATAAAAACAATAAGTGGCTATATGGTATCAGCAAAAAAGAAAAGAGAAGGGAAAGCGGAGAGATGTAGCCATCGATAAATAAGTGATACGGAAGATAAAATGACTGCATCCGAAAGAAAAAGGAAAACGGATTTCTGTTTTTCTTCTCTTTTCTCATCGGAAAGAGAGCAAAAAGAAACAGAAGCGGAAAAGCATAATAAAAAGAAGCACTGAAGAAAGAATAAGGTTCAAAGAACAATAGAATCAATGCTGTAATTGAGACACGGGAGAGATAATCTATCTTTCTTTTTCCGTAATCAGAAATGAGTTTCAGTACCGCTAAAAGCAGTAAGCGCCTCATCGTATAGGAAAAAGAAGAAAAGAAAACAAACAGCAATAAAAGTACAGTTTCAAGAATATCTCCTATCTTTTCTCTTTTCTTTCCTAATAATTTTTTCAGAACATGAAAAACAAAAGAAAGATGAAATCCAGATAGTGAAAACAGGTTCAGTATTCCTAAGCCATTCAATGAAGCTAGGCTCTTTTCCGAATACAGGCTTTCCTGAAAAAGAAAAGATTCAATAAAAGGAGATGAATTCTCATCAGCATAGGATAAAAGATACTTTCTTATCAAATCCAAATTACGAATACCAGAAAAAGAAAGTGTGATTTCTTTCACTTTCAGTTGAGAAAAGACACCTTGGCTTTTCAAATAATCCTGAAAAGAAAAGTCGGATTCATAATGAGAAAAAGAAAGAGATTCTATTTCTCCTTTTACTTCAAGCACCGAAAAAAGAGAGTAGGGATTGTTCTTTTCTGAAACATAGAACTTTCCTTTCAGTGTCAGTAACAGAAAGTAATTCTCTTTGCTTTTTACGACAATGCCATAAGCGTCAATCGCCCCATTCTCTTTTTTGGGATACAGAAAGATGAGAAAGAAAAACAAAAAGAAAAAGAAAAGATAGAGAAAGATTTCTTTTTTCTGTTTCTTATAGAGAAGCAGATAAAGAAGAAGAGGAACAAGAGACAGAAAAAAGAAATAAGAGACAGATGCCGATAGCAAGCCAAGCAGCGCAAAGAGAAAACAGAAGAAAAGAATCATGCAATCGAAATCTTGTTCTTTACCTTTTCAAAAGTCGCCTGACCGACTCCTTTCACATTCATCACATCTTCGATAGCCTGATAATCCCCGTTTTGCAAACGATAATCGATCACATTAGGAGCCTGGGTAGAATTGAATCCCACCTCCAAAAGTTCATTTTCCAATGCCGTGTTGATATTCACTTTGCTCAGTGTCGTATCAACACAAAGGCCGCTTCCTGTCGAAATCGGTGCAATATAGAAAGCAGTTCTGGTCGAAATGATCAAAGATGCATTATAAGCAGTCTCATCCGCGTTTGTCGTAACTCCACCTGCCATTGTGATCAAGTCACCCAAAGTCAAAGAAGAAGAAATCGAATATTCTCCAGGATGATTGATTTCTCCGCTGATTGTTACTTTGACAGTATTGGCATCCTCTACGAGTGTTGTTTTATCTCCATTGGAAGAACTAATGTTTCCTCCTCCGACTTTATGAACAGCAGACAACATAAAAAGACCTACTATTGTGACGACTATGCCAATGATAATTGTCTTCATCATAATCGTTTTCCCCCTTCACTTAGATATACAAGCGAAAGAGGAAAAAACACAAAGTAGGTCTTAAATATTTTTTTAATGCGATGTATTAGTTGTCGATCTTCATGATCTCGACAGAGTAGGTGATCTTAGCATGGACTTCAACAATATCGCCGACTCTATGGCCGCTGATAGCCATTGCGATAGGGGAGTTGCTGTTGAGCAAACCTTTCAACGGATCTGTACCGATGGTTCCTTTGATCTGAACAACAAATTCTTCACCGGTATCAACACGTCTAAGAGTGATCTTTCCGCCACCGATGCCGACAACATTCTTATCGAGTTTGGATTCATCGATGATTTCGGCGTGATCCAATGTATAACGGATCTCAGCAATCTTGTTCTTGTTTTCTTCGAAACGTTCCTTAGCGGCATCATAATCAGCGTTTTCGCTTAAGTCGCCTAAAGCACGAGCGGCTTCCAATGCGGCATCGATCTGAGGTCTTTCGACATGTTCGAGCTGATATAAGTCGTCTTCAAGCTGTTTCTTGACAGCAAGAGTCATTTTCTGTGTTTGTTCCATAATAAAAGTCTCCTTGGATGAAAATCTACAAGATTATACCATAAAACATAACAATCAAACTGAATTATTCAAGAGTTTTTCATATATGAAAAGAAGTTCTTTTAAGATTTTCATCCATTTTCAAAGGGTTGACTTGTTTTTCTCATCCTTCAAAAGTGAAATCAGTCATTGAAGATTTCATTTGTTCATCATTCGGTGTATATATAATAAAGTTTTCTATATTACATAGATAGATAATAGAAAAAGGTTATTAGTTTTCATACTAAGTGCAACACTAGGAGATTTCTTGAGGTGGGGTGCATTTTGTTTCGGTCCATGGACCGA
>CAKUXT010000010.1 GCA_934700375.1 uncultured Bacilli bacterium
CTATTACCTTAACCCTGGTATTGAAATCTGCTATACCAGCGTCTATCAGTCGCTTCCTGGATATGGATTTGACGGCATTCCTGCCGCACTTCTTGCAAACTGCAATCCGATTGCTGTTGTCTTCTCTTCCATCTTCATGCGTTATCTCTATTCTGCAGGCGGAAACCTTCCCAGAAGCAACTTCAACCTTTACTTCTCCAACCTCATTGTCGCTATCATCATCTACCTTTCCGGCTTCTCCCGTTTCTTCGGCGAAAAGATGCTCGATATCGAAGCCTTTGCCGAAAAGAACAGAAAGAAGAGAAACTTCAAGATTCTTACAGCCGGCTTATTAGTAGATAATATCGCAAAGGAGGGCAAATAAGATGTTCTCAATCGTAATGCAATCGACTATCGCCTGCATGATTCCTCTTCTTATTGTCGCTTTAGGTGGTGTCTTCTCTGAACGCAGCGGTATCATCAACCTCGCACTCGACGGTGAAATGATCTTCGGTGCCTTCATCGGTGCTATCTTCTGCAGGGTGATGATTCAACACAATATCATGGCTGCAACAAGCCAGTGGCTCTTTGTTCTCGCTATGCTTATCGCCATGGTCGCCGGTATGCTTCTCTCCCTCTTGCTGTCCTTTGCGGCAATCAAGATGAAAGCCGATCAGACTATCGCAGGTACAGCACTTAACATCTTGGCTCCTGCTATCGTCTGCGCATTCGGTCTTCTCTTCTTCTCCTCTGAGAAGATCTCCAGCGGTGCAAACTTCGTCCTTACTGCTTCCAGCTATTCCAACAAAGACTTCGGAAGCGCTGTTGCCAACAACAAAATCTTAGGTTTCTTCTTCGATAAGGTCTATATCTCCACTTACATCTGCATCGTCTTATTCATCCTCTTGTCCATCTGGCTCTATAAGAGCAAGATCGGAACACATCTTAGAGCATGCGGTGAACATCCTCAGGCTGCAGACAGTGTCGGTATCAATGTCTATCGTATGAGATACTTAGGAACCTCTATCTCCGGTGCACTTGCCGGTTTAGGCGGATTTGTCTATATCGCAACAATCGCAGGTACCATCGCTGAATCTCAGGTCGGCGGACTTGGCTTCCTTGCCTTAGCCATCATGATCTTCGGTAACTGGAACCCTGTCTTCATCGCCTTAGGCTCTCTTCTCTTCGGCTTCCTCAAATGCTTAGGCGTCTTAGCTCCTCAGATTCCGTTCCTTCAGAGCCTCAACCTTCCGATGTACTTCTACAACATGATTCCGTATATCATCGTCATCGTCGTTCTCATCATCACGCATAACAAGTCAGGTTGCCCGAAGGCTGAAGGTATCCCTTACGACAAGGGCCAACGTTAAAACATTCTATATTCATTCAAGGTCATCTGAGCTATCCGCTCAGGTGACCTTTTTCGTTGTTTATCGAAATTTATTCGGCTTTAAAGCCAAAGAAAAGGATTCAATGTGTATAATATGAATGAGGTATCGTTATGAACAAAACACAAGAAAGCATCTATGAAGTCATCACAAGCAATAAGCTTACATACGAGCAGAAACTGAAGAATCTTGCCGGAATCGCTGAAAACGAGTTGGATGTCCTTCCTATCAGTGAAAAGACAGCCTACTATTTCTCAACCGGTGCAATCAACGATCTGTTTGAAGGTCATGCTCCTTATCGTCCGCGTTATGTGATGCCTGATTATGAAAGATACCTGAAAAACGGTTCCGAATTCCTACGCGTTTTGCCTCCTAAGACATTGGATGAGGCGATATTTGCATTGATGATGCTATATCATCACGTTCCTTCTATCACTTCATTTCCAGTCTATTTAGGCTCATTGGATACGCTTCTTGAACCGTACTCTAAAGACTTAAGCGATGATGAGATCAAAGAGAAATTAAGACTCTTTCTTAATTTCTTGGACAGAACGATCGATGATTCGTTCTGTCATGCCAATATCGGTCCTAATGAGACAAGAGTCGGCAATCTGCTTTTAGAAGTAGAAGCAGAATTAGCAAATACGGTTCCGAATCTCACGATCAAATATGATAAAGATATCACAAGCGATGCTTTCATGAAGAAAGCGATCATGTGTTCTTTGAAGTGTTCCAATCCTGCTATCTGCAATGATAAAGCAAACAGAGACTATTACAGTGGCGGATATGGAATCTCATCGTGCTACAACATCCTTCCTATCAGGGGTGGAAGCTATACGCTGACTAGAATCACACTGACCAAACTGATTGAAGAAACCAGCGATATTGAGAAGTTCATCAATGTCTTTCTTCCTGAATGCTTACAGTGCATTGCTGATTATGAGAATGAGCGCATTCGTTTCCTTGTCGAGAAATCCAACTTCTTCAACTCCTCTTTCTTAGTGAAGGAAGGATTGATCGATAAAGACAGATTTGTTCCGATGTTCGGTGTCACCGGTCTTGCTGAATGTGTCAATGGATTATTGAAAGACAAGGGCTTGAAATACGGGCATGACAAAGAAGCTGATGATTTAGGTGTCAGAATCATGGAGAAGATCAAAGAGGCCGTCTCTTCTTTCAAGGCCGTCTATACGCCTTTGACTGACAATCATTTTGTCCTTCATGCACAGGTCGGATTAGATAGCGATATCGGTGTGACAAGCGGAGTGAGAATCCCAGTCGGAGAGGAACCTGAGAGTTTCTTTGATCATTTAAGACATAGTGCAAGATATCATTCCTATTTCCCAGCAGGGGTAGGCGATATCTTCCCCATCGCTGACAATGTCAAACAGAATCCAGATGCTCTTCTTGATATTGTAAAAGGTGCTTTTGATCTTGGCGTTCATTATATGTCCTTCTATTCTGCCAATACAGATTTAGTCAGAATCACTGGATATTTAGTCAAACGTTCTGAGATGGAGAAGTATGATAAAGGCGAGGCTGTCATCAAACAGACCACCCATTTAGGAAGTCCGAATTATAAGGTCAACAATTTGAAAGACAGAAAGGTAAGAATGGGATGATGTCTGTTCTCGCACCTATCAACAAGATCATCGAATGCTCAACTGTCGATGGGCCTGGTACAAGGACTTCTGTCTTTGTTCAACGATGCAATATCCACTGCCTTTACTGTCATAATCCAGAGACACAGAATCTCTGTTCCAGCTGTGGTATATGTGTTAAATCCTGTCCGAGTCACGCTTTATCTTTTGATGAATCCAATAAGGTCATCTATGATGAAAGCAAGTGTCTTAACTGTGATACCTGTATCAGCATTTGTCCTAACAAAGCTTCACCAAAGGTGAGATATCTTAGTGCTGAAGATGTCTATCATCAGATCAAAAAGAACATTCCTTTTATCAGAGGTGTGACAGTCAGCGGCGGAGAATGTTCCTTGTATCCTGAGTTTCTCCTTGAATTATTCAGGCTTTGCAAGAAAGATAATTTATCCTGTCTTCTTGATAGTAATGGTATGGTAGATTTTTCTCTTTATAAAGAGCTGATCTCTTTGACAGATGGTGTGATGTTAGATATCAAATCATGGGACAATGATTTCTATCAAAGACTTACTGGATACGACAATGATATCGTCAAAAAGAATCTTTCTTATCTTGATTCTATCGATAAAATCGAGGAGCTTAGAATTGTTGTTCTTCCTGATTATGTCGATTACTATCGTTGTATCGATGGTATTGTAGAGACGATCAGAAAGACAAACATTTCAAAGACAAAACTGAAATTGATTAAATTCAGAAAGAACGGAGTCAAAGGCATTTTAAAAGATACCGCTTCTCCTAGTGATGCTTTGATGAATGACATTAGGAAGTACGCAGAGGAAAAAGGATTCAAAAACATCGAGATACGTTAAAAGGAGCCCGTCAAGGCTCCTTTTATACTAGTCGTTGAACAGTTCTTTGATTTCCTTTAAGGTCTCTTCATTCGGTTCCTGTGTGAACTCGACATAATAGCCGTCATCTTTGACTTCACGAAGGGTGAGACGTCTATTGTGATAGATGACAAGAATCTTCTTCTTGAATCTGACAGGTCCGATTCTGAAACCGGCGCGGAGAAAGTCATCTAAGCAGTCGTTCTCGTTGTCCCAGACTTTGATAAGCTGTTTCTCATTGAGAAGGACGTTGATAGGACGGATGATCTTATCATCTCTTCTGACTTTAGGAATGCCTTTATGAACTAAGGAAGAGGGCGTGTAATGTTTTCCATCTTCGGAGATGAGACGGAAGCGAAGGATGTTGTCATTCTTGTTCTTCTCATCTTCGCAGGAGAAGTAGACATCCTTCTGATAGATTTCATCAAGAACCTGACACTGAGAGAGAACCTTATCGAATTTCTCTTTGCTGTAGGTGTGGAATTCCTGTTTAGTCGTATAGAGATTTCCGCTCTTCATCTCTGTGAATGTCATGTCGTTGTTTAAGATGACATCTGCATTCATGCGGCACGGGTAAATCGATTCATAGTAAGATTTGACGATATACTGGAAGTAGATAGAGATCGTGAAGACATTATCGGCAGAGGTTGTCATGGCATCACGGATGATTCTTCTTAAGAAGAGAGATTTGGGATTGCCGTCGATGAAGTCTTTGATCGTATAGACGTCTTTTAATGCATCGACAAGTGTCGGATCAAGAGCGTAGATACCTTCGATCAGGATGACATCATAGTCATTTCCGGAGACTGTTTCATCGGAAGGAACTCTTTCACTGACGACTTTTGAATATTTCTTTGTCTGTATGCTTCCACCGGAGAGAAGGATTTTGACATCTTCAGCAGCTTCTTTTAAGTCATAGACAGTCGATTCATCGAAGTTCAGTACTTTCCATTCTGCATAGAGGGCGTTGATGAACTTATCCAGATCTTCTTTTGAAAAATAGGATTCGACTGCTTTTCTGATATCTTTCAAGACATTCTGATCGTACTTCTTATCAAAAGGAACATCGTAGATGATCTTTTTGATGATTTCTTCGATCTCACTGAGATATTCGATATGACCATCGAAATAATTGTCTCTGACCTTATTCGGAATGATATGGCTAAGACCGACATTGTACTGGTCAAGAGAGATGGTGATGGCACGATGTCCGTTCTTTGCTAAGAACTTCTCTAAGAATGCAGCAGAATAACTCTTACCGGAAGAGGAGGCACCTGAGATCAGTACGGCAGGTTTCTTGTTTTCCTCTAATGCTTCTTCGACAAGATCCAAATTAGCAAAAGCCCATTTATCCAAATGGTGATACTCTAAACTCATATATTACCTCCCTGATTATTGCTGTGAAATCCAGCTCAACAATGATGATGCGGTCTGATAGAAGTATTTTCCGACTGTGAAGATGCTGCTATCATCCAGTTTCAGTTGGTCATTAAGCCAATTGTGAATCGTATCACTTCCCATCTTCAGTGATATCTGATCGACAAGCGAGGCAAGAATGAAGACGATAAGGACAACAAATATGGCTTTGGATCCGCCTAAGAACAGGCCGAAGATTCTTCCTAAGAAGCCTTTTCCATCATTCTTTTTCTTGCCATCATTATTTTTGTCATCGCTTCCGAAAAGAATCTTCCATATAGGATTGAGAATGACACGGAGAAGGATGAAAGCGAGAAGGAAGATGATAACAAAAGCGGATGCGACAAGAGTCAGGAAAGCAAAGGAGGAAGCAAGTGCTGTTGCTACATCGCTTGTGTTATCTAGGACTCTTGAAGTAAACATTCCTTGGAAGAATCCAGGGATTTTAAGTTCAGTCAGAGCGACTTTATACTGGGACATCATGACTGCTTCATCCGTTGAGACAGCATCGGTGAAAGAGGATGTTGTCGGAAGAAGATTGAAATACATGCCCTGTACTGTCTCATAGCCGAAGGAAGTATCCATCAGATATCTGCCTAAAGGCCCGCACGCCATATAAGCAGCACCTGCTGAGATCAACAAGAGAGCAAAATTAAGCTTCTTGATAGGAAAGCCTTTGATAAGACCGATGATCAATCCTAAACCGATGATGACTAAAATAACAATATCAATAATGCTCATATCAATAATAAATAGACTCCTTGACCTGTTTTTCGTATTCTTCTCCGCAGAGGGCATTGACGATCAGAAATGCGAAATCGATCGTTGCCGCTGCGCTTCTTCCGGTGATGATATTATTGTCTCTCACCGCATACTGATCGACATAGGTTCCGCCAAAGTCTTCATCCATCGAGGTGAAGCAGGTATACTTCTTGCCTTTCAGTAATCCTAAGTGACCTAATATTGTCGGTCCTGCACAGATTGCAGCAATGACTTTGCCTCTGGAATAGAAGTTCTGGATCATAGCTAAGAAGTTGGGATTCTGCTCTTCTGCAATGTATTCAGGGCCTCCAGGAATGACAAGGCAGTCATACTCGGAGAAGTCGACATCTTTAAGATTTACCATGTCAGAAGAGACAAGGCCATATCTTCCTGTCGCTTTATTATTGTCGATTGCGGCAAAGGTGACATCGAGGCGTGCACGGCGAAGGATAGCAAGTGTTCCGATCGCTTCGATATCTTCAAAACCATCTGTAACAACCATCAGTATTTTCATTATGAATTCCTCCAATGGAAAAATCATTATATATTTTATATAATAATTTGTACAAAATAAAGATACATCATATGCACTCAATTTTAAAACAACAGAAATCCATCAAAGGTTATGTCTTTCCTTTTGAGGGTGAAAAGCACTGGGCAAGCGTTGTTCTTGTCCCTTACAGAAAAGACACATGGAGAGAAGATGCTCTTCCTGCCATCGAAGAATATTTAGCCGTCGTCAAGGCTATCGCCCGTTTTGAGCGCGTGATCGTCGTCATCGATCCTTCTATCGATTACAAGATCGTCAGACGCTTTGAAATGGAAAACACCCACATCCTCAGGCTCAAATACGATGATAGCTGGGCTAGAGACACGCTTCCTATCTTCTTAAAGAACGATGAGGAGAAGAGACTTGTTGGTGTCGATTTCGGCTTCAATTCATGGGGTGGAGACTTTGATGGTCTCTATACGCCTTATGATGATGACAACAATTTAGGAAAATACTTCCTTCTTGAAACGATGATCCATCGTTATCCGGTAAAGGATTTCATCCTCGAAGGCGGAAGCGTTCATTCCGATGGAGAAGGTACCCTTCTTACAACAGAGGAATGTCTGCTCTCTGAAGGAAGAAATCCGTCCTTAAGCAAGGAACAGATCGAAGAGAAGCTGAAAGAGACCCTCAACGTCGAAAAAGTTCTCTTCCTCCCCTATGGAATCTATGAGGATGAAACAGACGGTCATGTCGATAACATGTGCTGTTTCTTAAAGCCTGGCGTTGTCTTATTGGCTTGGACTGATGATCAAGATGATCCGCAGTATGAGCGCTGTGTCAAAGACTATGAATATCTCTCTTCTGTCACAGACAGCAAAGGAAGAAAGCTTGAGATCATCAAGATGCCTGTTCCTAAGACCATGTATATGACAAAAGAGGAAGCCAATGAGCTCACCTTGTCTGATTCAGCCATCAAGAGGATGGAAGGAAGAAGACTGGCCGGAAGCTATGTCAACTTCTACATGGGAGAGAAGTTCATCCTTCTTCCGCAGTTCAACTGCGAAGAGGACAAGAAGGCTATTGAAATCTTAAAAGATTTCTATCACGATGAAAAAGAGATCGTTCCTATCTATTCAAAGGAGATCTTATTAGGCGGTGGCAATATTCACTGCATCACCAAGCAGATTCCGTTTATGGAACATTACCCAATCAGACCGGAGGATGAAGATTTATGAAAGTAACATTGTCTTTAAGTCAGATGAGCTGTTCTCACAATTATGATGAGAACATCAAGAAGGAAACAGCCTTCATCAAGGAAGCAAAGAAAAAAGGTGCAGACTTGATCCTTCTTCAGGAACTTTTCGAAAGAAACTACTTCTGCCAGATCGAAGACTACAATCGCTTTGATTTTGCAGAGGAATACGAGAATTCCAAGACCTTGGAATACTTCTCCAAGCTTGCAAAAGAACAGGAAATCGTCATTCCTGTCTCCTTCTTTGAAAAGAAAGGCTGCTGCTATTTCAATTCCATCTGTGTCATCGACAAGGATGGAAAAAGACTTGGCCTTTACAGAAAGACACATATCCCTACCGGCGAATGCTATGAGGAGAAGTTCTACTTCGCTCCTGGCGATACCGGATATCAGGTCTTCCGCTCTAAGGCTGGCAATGTCGGTATCGGCATCTGCTGGGACCAGTGGTTTTTGGAAACCGGAAGAATCCTTGCCTTAAAAGGTGCGGATTATCTTCTTTTCCCGACTGCCATCGGCTCTGAGCCTGTCTTAGACAAGGATTCCATGCCGCACTGGAGAAATGCGATGATCGGACAAAGCGCCCTCAATATCATGCCCGTTCTTGCAAGCAACAGAGTCGGCATTGAAAAAGAGGAGCACTCCAGCATGAAGTTCTTCGGTTCTTCCTTTATGACCGATGAGACTGGTACAATTGTGGAAAGCCTCAACAGAGAGGAAGAAGGACTTCTCATCCACTCCTATGATCTTGATGAGATTCAGAAGAACAGAAGAGACTGGGGCATCTTCCGCGATAGACGCCCTGAAATGTACACGCCTATCCTCAAAATGGATGACAGCGAGAAATAACAATGACATTCTTATCATTCAATGTAAACTCCATCAAGGCATATCTAAGCAAGGATCTGCTTTCACAGTGGCTTCCTCTCTCTCCTGATTTCATCTCCATTGAGGAGCTGAAGCTCAGCGAGAAGGAACATAAGGATTTTCCTTTTACTCCAGAAGGGTATACGCCTTATTGGACTGTATCCAAGATCAAAAAAGGCTATAGCGGAACTGCAATCCTTACAAAAAGAGAACCGCTTTCTGTTCACTATGGATTGATAGATGGAAAATATGATGAGGAAGGAAGAGCGACGACTTTGGAATTCGAGAACTTCTATTATGTCACCCTCTATGTTCCTAATTCCGGAGAAGAACTGAAACGCCTTGATTTCCGTATGCAGTTTGAAAAGGATCTAAGAGAATATCTCACTCTTTTAAAAAGCAAGAAACCGGTCATCGTGACCGGTGACTTGAATGTCGCTCACAATGAGATCGACTTGAAGAATCCTAGCACCAATCATCATTCTGCCGGTTTTACCGATGAGGAGAGAAGAGAGTTTTCAAAGCTTCTCGACTTAGGTTTTGTCGATACCTTCAGAAAGCTGCATCCTGAAGAGAAGAAGTATTCTTATTGGTCTTACTTCAGAAATGCAAGAAAGACCAATGCAGGATGGAGACTTGACTATATGTTAGTGACAGAAGATATCTTCCCACTTGTAAAAAGAAGTGAGATCTTAAATGATGTCTTCGGCTCTGATCACTGCCCCGTCCTTCTTGATATCGACTTGAAATAACAACTAATGTTTGAAATACGATACGTTTTGGTATAAATTGATATAAGATAATATTCATAGAAGACAATATGTTCTATTCTATGAATGATTTAATTTGAAAGGTCTGCTTTATAATGGAAAACAATGAAACACTGACCCCGTTTGTCAATGAAATCGGGGACTACCCCATCAAAGTCGTCGCTTTGGGCGGCATGGATGAGATGGGAAAAAACTGCTATGTCATCGAAGTCAACAATGATGCCTTCATCATCGAGGCCGGTCTGAAATATCCGACCAGCGCTCTTCCTGGTGTCGATTTCATCATTCCTGATTTCACCTACATCAAGAATATCGCTCATCGTGTCAAGGCGATCATCATCACACATGGCCATGATGATCAATATGGTGCTCTTCCCTATCTTCTCAATGTCGTAAGAGCTCCTATCTATGCTACACAGACAACAATCTCCATCATCAAAACCACCTATGGAAACAAGTTCAAGAAGCTCTCTTCCTATGATTTCATCCCGGTCAATCCCAGTGATACGCTCACCATTGCCGGTCATGTCTTCGAACTTTTCCAGACAACGCACTCTGTTGCAGAATCCTTCGGATTTGCTTTAAGAACCCGTTTAGGAAACATTGTCTACACCTCTGACTTCATCACCGACTATTCTCCTTTGAAGGGTTATCAGTTCGATCTTCCCAAGGTTGCAAGGCTCTCTGAAAACGAGAAGACCTTCCTTCTTATGACAGAGAGCGAAAGCGCTGATCTTCCTGGCATCTCCTCTCCGAATCACAAGATCACAGAACAGATCAAGAATGCGATCGAAGATCCTACCGGAAAGACGTTCATCTCTATCTACAATCAGAACTTCTATAACATTCAGGAAGTCATCAACCTCGCTATCCGTTATCACAAGAAGATCTGCATCGCCAATCCTGAACAGGTTGCTTTCTTCGATACGATGGCCAAAATCGGTGATATCGTCATTCCTGAAGGTATGAGAATCTCTCTTGCCGAAGTCAAGAAGACTCCTGCTAAGGATGTCATCATCTTGGTCACAGGAAGCGGAGACAGCCTTTATAACTACTGCAAGGAAATCTGCTACGGCAATGTTAACGGCCTGAAGATCGATAACAATGATACTTGGATCAACTGCGCTCCTTCTGTTCCTGGAACAGAGGTCTTGGCAGTCGATACTGCTGATACGATCTTCAGAACAGACTGCCACGTCATCACCTTATCAAGAAAAGAGGTCGCATCCATGCATGCAAGACAAGAGGACCTCAAGCTGATGATCTCCCTCTTCCGTCCTCGCTATTATCTCCCTGTCAAAGGCGACTTCCGCCTTTTGATGGCAAATGCGACACTTGCAATCGACTTAGGAATCGGACTGAATCACTTCAATACCTTGGTCTATGACAATGGTATGGCACTCGCCTTTGACCAGACCGGAAGAATGATCCATAAGAACATCATGATCAGAAACGGTGATGTCATGGTCGACGGCACTTCTGTCGGCGATGTCAAAGAGGCAGCTATTGAAGAGAGAACCAAGATGGCTGACGGCGGCATTGTCGTCATCGGTGTCACCGTCTCTTCCAAGAAGAGACAGATCCTCTCTGAGCCTGATATTCAGATGAGAGGATTCATCTATATGAAGAACAATGAACCTCTTCTCAATTCTATCGCAACGATGCTGAACAATTCTCTTACCAACCTGTTAGTCAACAGCGAAAAGAGAATCTCCATCCCTGAGATGAGCAAGAAGATCTCCGATAAGATTTCCCGCTTCATCGTCAAGAACACTGATAAGGAGCCGATGGTCTTCTTAGAGATTCTTGATATCGATCAGCTCGAAAAGGTCGATCCTCGTTAAACAGCCAGCAAAAAAGCTTCTGCCTACAACAAAACAGAAGCTTTTTTCTTTGATTTTTTTAAATTTTGGAACGATTACTTGATCAATTCGCAGCCGTGACTTGTACCAATTCTGGTAGCACCGGCCTTGATCATATCTTCCATGTCTTCCTTGGTTCTGACACCGCCGGAAGCTTTGACGCCCATTTCAGGACCGACAGTCTTTCTCATCAAAGCGACATCTTCCTTGGTGGCTCCGCCTTTGGAGAAACCGGTGGAAGTCTTGACAAAGTCAGCACCGGCCTTCTTGGCAAGGAGGCAGACTCTGACTTTCTCTTCATCGGTGAGAAGGCAAGTTTCGATGATGACCTTCAGAACGAGATTTCCGCATAACTGTTTCAATGCGTGGATTTCATTCTCGACATATTCATCCTGATGATCTTTGAGCTTTCCGATATTGATGACCATATCAAGCTCTTCAGCGCCATCAATAATAGCCTGTTTAAGCTCTTCTTCCTTGCTCTTTGTGCTTGTTGCACCTAAAGGGAAGCCGATGACTGTGCAGACTTTGCTGTCTGTACCTTTCAGTTCTTTGGCGCAGAAGGAAACCCAGCCAGGATTGACGCAGACAGAAGCAAAGTGATGTTCTTTGGCTTCGTCGCAGATTTTCTTGATCTGGCTTTCAGTTGCATCAGGAGCAAGAAGGGTGTGGTCGATCATACGATTATAATTCATGTTCATTACCTCGATTCGTTAAGATTATACCATGAAAGCAACTTTATTCTTCACTTTCATCGCTCTTTCCTCAAAGAAGATGATTTCAATCTCTTTTATTAAGAAAACCAGCTCATTTAAAGCGTTTTTTCAACGTAAGGTATTGAAATATTCTTGCCTGTCTAGTATAATTCTATATCGCTGGAAACAGATTTTATATTCAACGTAAATTAATAGGAGATTATTAAAATGGCTAACATCAAATCACAGAAGAAACGTATCTTAATCGATGAAAGAAACAGACAGCACAATGCTTCCTTCAAGTCTCAGATGAGAACTGCTATCAAGAAGGTCAAGGCTGCTTGCGAAAAGAAGGATCTTGAGCTTGCTGAAAAGCTTCTTCCCGAAGCTGTCGCACTTATTGATAAGTCCGTCAAGGAAGGAATTCAGGCTTTAAATACCGCTTCCCGTCAGAAGTCTTCCCTTATGAAGGCTGTCAACGCTCTTAAGGCTGCTCCTGCCGCCACTGAAGAAAGCAAGTAATCTTCCTAATTTTACTATGCATATCAGACCAGTCCAATCAACTGGTCTTTTTTGTCTTATACAGCAAACACTCGTCGCTTTTGATGAAGTGACGAGTTTTTTTATGTTCTAAAAATCACGTTATAGAATAGATTTGTGGCACTTATGCCACTTTTCTATTCTAGAATCATCAACAACCCGTCCTCTTACACTGAAAAAGCTTCCTACAACGAAGAGGAAGCTTATATCGAATCAGTATCTTTGTCTTAAATAGTTTCTCTGGAAGAGAAGGAGGAAGAGCATCATCTTACTATCGGACTCATCCAGATTCAGTTTGATGTCTTTCTCCATCAAAGAGAGATCATTCATGATTCTGATCAATGTTCTGAAGGTCAGATTTTTGCAATCGGACTGAGCGTAATACACCTGTCCTTTTGATACCTTCAATTCCTTCATGATCTCCTCTCTTTTATAGTCTCTGTCAGTAAGATAGCGGATCATCGCCATCTTATTGAACTGACTTGCAAAGATAGGGAGAAGAGAGAGAACATCTGTTCCGTTGTTCTTTAAATCCTCATAGGCGCTGATAGCCTCTTTTGTCCTTCCTTTGACAAGGTAAGAAACAATAGAGAAGACATTGTCTTCAAGCGGTCGATAGACCAATTCTTCGACATCCGTCTTCATGACTTTGTTCGTATAGGTGAAGAGCTTATCAAGATTATTGACAAAGGCAAGATAATCGCCCTTTGTTCGCTCTAACAACAGAGCAGCTGCTTCTCTATCGATATCCTTATGTTCTTCTTTTGCTTTCGAATAGGCAAGCATGATGTAATCATCATTGGAAGGAAGGTCACAGGATACCATTGTTACCATCGGAGAAGAGAGAGCCTTATTAGGAGAGCCTGTTCTTGATATTTCACCAGGAACGACAAAGTAAAGATCGGTTTCAGGAGAGGGATTGAGAAGATAATGTTCTAACATCTCATAATTTTGGTCGGATTCCTTCAAGGAGCCTTTTTTGCTCTTTGTTTCCATGAAGAAGTAGGCATTGGAAACAAGGACTGTCTTATGAGGACAGAACAAAGAGATCGTCTGACAGCTTTCAACGATATAAGATACAAGATCTTTATAGCCATCAAGACGTACTAATTGAGCATATTCAGGTCCGGAAAGACTCTTTTTCAGGTCTTTTAAAGCCGTATGCTGGCTATATCCAGGATCCTTTCCAAAATAGACTTTGATCATTATCTAGAGCGAACAGCAGCTGTTTCAGGTTCACCGACTGCTTCCATCTTTTCGATGACGACTTTGGAAAGAGGAGCATCATTTCTGTCGGTTCTGACAGAAGCGACCTTATCGATGACTTCCATGCCGGAGACGACTTTTCCGAAGGCTGCATAATCGCCATCGAGGAATTCATCATTGGCATCGCAGATGAAGAACTGGCTTCCTGCGGAGTTAGGATCCATGGCACGGGCCATAGAGATGACACCTCTCTTATGAGAGATGGTGTTATTGACACCGTTGTTTCTGAATTCGCCTTTGATGGTGAATCCAGGTCCGCCTGTTCCATTTCCGACAGGATCACCGCCCTGAATCATAAAGCCTTGGATGATACGATGGAAGGTAAGTCCATTGTAGAATCCTTTCTTGACAAGGTCGACAAAGTTTGCGCAAGTGATAGGAGCATTGGAATAGTCTAATTCGAGCTTAACTTCACCGAAGTCTTTGATTGTAAGAATGATCATTTTTTCACCTCATTTTTTTACAAAGATATTATACCAAATAAACAAGCTTTGATATAATAAAGCCAGAGAGGAAATCGTATATGAAAAACAAGAAAGTGTCTAAGATTCCCGTTCCGGCTGTTGTTATTCTCAGTTTTGTTATTTTAGCAGGTATTGCTCTTATCGTTACAGGCGTTGTTTTAGGCAATAAATCCGATGGCCCAGAAGGCATGACTTATATGTTTGTTTTTGATGCTATCGGCTCATTTCTGACAATGGGCGGCATCTTTGGACTCCTTGTCTGCTTCATGCCTCTTATTATGAAGAAGATGACAAAGGTAACTGCACCTATCACAAAGCAGTATATGAACGATGTCGGTATTCCTACTGCTGATACTATCATCAAAGACAAGATCACATGTCCGTATTGCCAGGAAGAGAATCCGTCTACTGCTACTTATTGTTCTCGCTGTGGTAAGGCTCTTTATAAGGTCTGCCCGCATTGCAGTACAAAGAATCCTGGTGAAGCCGAATACTGCAATCACTGCGGCGAAAAGCTTGATTAGTTTCTATTCGATTCAGGTGAAAACGAAAAGGTTTGCCGCCCTCTTTTTCATGATTTTACAAATGGTGTGATGTGTACCCAATTATTTGGACCAACTTTATCTATATCCTATCAAAGAGTTGATGGAATGGAAAGAGCCTGAATAGGTGATTTCCACTGTAGATACTCTTTGATATCATATTGTTATAGCAGGTCCAATATTAGGGGTACGGAGCACTTTGTTTTATAAAGAGATTAATATTCCTCTTTGATTTTCTTTTCTTTCTGGATTGAATTCTTTGTATAAGTCTATTATTTTATGCAGCTTCTTCCTCTTTGTAGATGGACATTTCTGTTTCAGCATCAAAGAGATGAACGTTCTCACTCAGACAGTTATAATAGACATCATCATTAGCAGCAAGATTGATTTTAAAGATTGTCTTACAAATGAAGTTAGCTTCACCTAAACGATCATTTTCAAAGCCTTTAAGCTGAGTATAGATAAGTTTTTCGTTACCTAAATCTTCGACAAGGTGGACACTTCCCTTGATAGAATGTTCTTTATCATCGCTGATACATGCATGTTCAGGTCTGATACCAAATAGAATCTTATGTTCACCATCAAAATATGATTGATCGAACGAAGTGAAATCATTCTTGTTGAAGACTAAATTATCTCCATTATCAAAATCAAATTTGATGTTTTCTCCTTCTATCTTTGCAACACATGGTAAGAAATTCATTTGAGGTGTACCGATAAAACCAGCGACAAACTTATTCTTAGGATGGTCATAGAGATGCACAGGTGAATCGATCTGTTGGATAACACCATCTTTTAAAACAACAATTCTAGTACCCATAGTCATAGCTTCAGTCTGATCATGTGTGACATAGATGAAAGTTGTCTTCAGTTTCTGATATAAAGAGGAGATAACAACTCGCATGGCTGTTCTAAGCTTAGCATCAAGGTTAGAAAGAGGTTCATCGAGTAAGAAGACTTTTGGATTTCTGACAATAGCTCTACCTAGGGCAACTCTTTGCATCTGACCACCGGATAATTCTTTTGGTTTTCTATCAAGATATTCTTCGATTTCAAGAAGCTTGGCTGCTTCATGAATCTTTTCATCAATGATGTTTTTCTTAACATGTCTCATCTTCAAGCCAAAAGCCATGTTGTCATAGACAGTCATATGGGGATAAAGAGCGTAGTTTTGGAAAACCATAGCAATATCTCTATCTTTAGGCGGTAAAGTATTGACCAACTTATCATCGATATAGATTTCACCTGAAGTTATTTCTTCTAAACCAGCAATCATTCTTAAGGTTGTTGATTTTCCACAACCGGAAGGACCGACAAAAACAATAAATTCATTATCTTTGATATCCATAGTAAAGTCAGAAACAGCTTTAACCTTATTCTTTCCGTTATAGACCTTACATACATTTACTAATTTTACTTCAGCCATAATCATTCTCCTTTAATACGTTTAAAATGCGGAATTCTCTTCATGTCTGCAACAATCTCGTATTCACCACCTTCATAGACCTTATTGTCATCACCTAACCATTTGCCTTTAGGAAGGATTGCTTTTCTCTTTCCGCCTTTAGTGATAATAGGTGCTAGTAGAAGGTCATCGCCTAAAAAGAACTGATCTGTAATAGGAAGATAAGAAGCATCATTGTCAACCTCAGCCATACTCCTGATAATACCTACTCCATCTTTTGCATCTTCCCAAAGTCTATCAATCAAAGGAACTAGTGTTTCATGGAACTTGACGGATTCCAGGACGATTCTCTGATTATCAGTTGACAGGCATTTCCATGGCGCTAATGAGAATTGCATCATTGGGAAACATGCTGCAACTTGGCTATACCTGACAAATAGTTCTTCATCTATTTTAAAGCCATCACTATGGAAGGAAGGGACCATTCCACCACCGATCATATCAGGACAGATATATGGATACCCGATAAGCGAGGCTACTATTGCGTTAGGGATCAGGGCGTTTATTCCATCATCCTGCCATGAATGATTTTTGTCTCTAAGACGATGGACAGTATTGCTGTTGAAACAATTGAGTCCAACTCTCAATTCAGTAAAATCATATTTTTCACCAAGTAGACACCATTCTCTTGCCTGCTCATATGGTTTACCGCTCTTGATATTAAGATAGTATTCAGGATCAGCTCCATCCATCTTGAAGCCATCGACTTTGTATTCATCAATCAGTCTTTTGAATTCATTTTCTATCCAAGCGATACTATCTTTATTAGTAAGATCAAGTGCAGCACTGTATCCGTTCCACCAATGAGTGATCATTGTCTCATCATTTCTATCCTTACAAAGGAGCCCTTTGCTTTCCAAACACCTGAAGACAGAGCTATCCGGTGAGACAAAAGGGACTAACCAAAGTATGACTTTAAATCCTAAAGCATGAAGCTTATCAATCATCTCTTTTGGATGGGGGAATTTTTTGGCATCAAAATCATATACACCATAATCCTTACACCAGCAGTCATCAATCATGAATACTCCAGGTTTATAGCCGTGGGAGATGATATCTTCTGCATAAGAGATCACTTTCTCTTCAGTGCAGTCCCATTCCATTTCTATCCAAGTATTGAACTGAGGATTTTCGTAGAACAATTTTTGAGGGGCACGATTTTGTTTTCTAAAAAGTCTTTTTCTGATAGTCCTGATTGTAGAAATAAAATCTAAACCTGTTTCTTCAATGCTGATATCCTCATCTAGAGTAAGAGTACCTTTATCAAAGCAGAATGCGAATGGTCTATCACTGTAGATGATTGTTCCACAAGTAGAAAAGAGAAGTGAAGAGGCTTGGTTACCTGAATGGAAAGTTCTTAAATCTCTAGAGAAAACAGTATTCTTATCATAAGGCATGTTGACACCATCATTAAGACAGCCACCGATGAACAATTCATTATCTTTAAGTTTATATACTTTCATATCAATATTTAGAATACTGGTCACTGGAATCAAGATTGATAGTGACTTTTACTCTCTCCTTAATATCTCTTACAGAAGAACCAATATAGATATCATAGACTCCGTTTTCTACATAATAAGAATGAAGTGCTTCCGAATAGAAAGCAAAGTCTCTATACGAAAGATGAAATCTGAATGTCTTCTTTTCAAAGGCACGAATCTCGTCTTTCTTATATGCTTTCAATTCTTTTATCGGTCTTGAAACAGTGCTGTTTCTTTCACCGACATAAATCTGAACAACCTCTTTTCCATCAACAGAAGAAACATTCTTAACATCAACAGCAATATCAAATCCATCATTTGAATTTTCAACTGTGAAGTTAGAATATTCAAAGCAGGAGTAACTAAGGCCATAACCAAAGCAGTAATTCACTTCTTTTTGATAATAGTCATAGTATCTGTATCCGACAAAAACGCCCTCTTCATATCTTTCGTATAAATAGTTGCCTGTATCTGTCCCTGTCGGTGTATCACTTAATGAAAGCGGGAAAGTCTCTGACAGTCTACCAGCAAAGTTTTCTTTTCCGAGAAGAAGGAGCGCTAAAGCATCATTCACTTTCTCACCAGCAAAACCAGCATAGACAATAGCTTTTACTTTATCCTTGAAAGGAGATACATCAATAGCACTGCCTGCATAGATTACAACGATGATGTTGTCATTCACTTTAGCTAAAGAAGAAATAAGATCCAATTGAGCGGAAGGAAGAGAGATATTCTCTCTATCTCTTTCTTCTGTTTCAATAAAGCTATCATTTCCGACTGCAACAATGATAGCATCCTTATCTACTGCATTCATCAACACTGGCTTATAGCCAAAGATATTATAGAATCCATCTCTTGCCAAATAACCATTATCAAAAGAAACTTGAGAAGAAGTATATTTTCTTAGACATTCAGGAAGAGTCTGAAGCGGCTCAGTGTTTACTAAAGATGAACCACCGCCTGCAATCGGAGTCTTGCACGCATACTGTCCGACAACATAGATATTATCGCCCTTGAGCGGTAAGATTCCGTCATTTTTCAAAAGAACAATTGAGTCAAGAGCAGCCTGTTTAGCTATTTCTAATTTATCATCTCTTGAATAAATCACTTTTCTGATTTTCTTAGCTTCTCTATTCTTGTTTGTAAGCTGTTCTAATCTAGAAACAGATTCATCAAGTTCTTTAATTGGAAGTTTTGATTCACTTTCTGCTTTTTCTAACTGTGGAACGAATCCTTGATTATCTGGCATTGAAAGATCAACACCGGCTTTTAAGGATTTGACTCTGTCTCTGACTGCTCCCCAGTCTGAGACAACAACACCGGAGAAAGAAAACTCATTTCTTAAAACGTCATTCAATAAATATTTGTTTTCAGAAGCGTAGACACCGTTAATCGGATTATAAGAACACATAACAGTCCATGGTTTTGCCTGTATAGCGATTCTAAATGCTTCAAGATAGATCTCATGCATAGTTCTTTCATCTACTTCAGAGCTTTGGAAGAATCTATCTCTTTCTCTGTTATTGCAGGCGAAATGCTTTAAAGAAGTACCAATACCTCTTTCCTGTACACCATTGATATACGCTCTTGCCAATGTTCCTGCAAGATAAGGATCTTCACTATAGTATTCAAAATTTCTTCCGCATAAAGGGGTTCTTTTGATATTGACACCAGGTCCTAAGATAATATCAACTTCTTTTGCTATACAGTCATCAGCCAAAGCTGAGCCGACCTTTCTGATAGTGTCTTCATTAAAAGAACAAGATAAAATCGAAGAAGTCGGATACGAGACTGACTTATATGAATACTGTTTCTCATTGTCGCTATCATAAACATAACGAAGACCATGAGGTCCGTCAGATACACGAAGAGAATCAATAGAAGGTGAACATGCTTCACTTTCCCAGCAGTTCTTACCACAGATCACTTTGAATTTGTCTTG
>CAKUXT010000011.1 GCA_934700375.1 uncultured Bacilli bacterium
GGCCTTAACACTGTGACATCATTAAAAGGAATGACGGTATTAAGACCGCTGTTATCGATATCAAAAAAAGAGCTGACAGATGAACTGGATGACAATCATCTTCCTTACTATGATGATATCACCAACAACGATATCAGCAAGGAAAGAAACAGATTTCGAAAGGAGCTGAAAGAAGAGGAAATCAATAGCATCATCACTCGACTGAAGGATGATAACATCAGGCTTGAAAAGTTATACAACCTCTTTGAAAACTATCAGAATGGAATGAGCTTTTCTTTCTTTGATTCACTGAAAGAAGAGGAGAAACAACGATATTGTTTCTATCTCCTAGATTCCCATTCTATCAAGAAGGGAAGAGAAGGAATCGGAAAGAGAATGATGGACTTTCTAAGAAGGAAAGGAAACAAAGAATTCAGAATCGATGACAGTCTTACACTTTATCGCACCAAAGACGAATTCTTCCTCTCCATCCCTTTTGAAAAACTATCTTACGAATGTCAGATCAATGAACCCTGTCTCATAGATAACGAATATTTAAAAGCTGATCTCAATGATATCAGTTCCTTCAACATCAAAGGATTCCCAATTACGATCCGGAATTACAAAGAAGGAGATATCATCTCAACAAATCTTGGAATCAAAGAAGTCTCACTCTTTTTAAGAAAACAGGATGTTCCTCTATTCCTCTATCCTCTCTATCCGGTCTTTGTAAAAGATGACAAAATCTTCTATATCCCCTTCTATCAGGATATCAAAAAAAATAAAATACCATTTAAATTGAATTATCAGAAAGGCATCATAAAATGAAAAAACAGATCATTGCATTATTCTCGCTTCTCTTCCTTGTCTCCTGTGGAACAAATGAAAACAGCTCTATCGCTTCCGCTCCTGAATCAGCGAACAAGCCGAAAGAAACAGAAGCTGTCAAGGAAACAGAGGCTGTCAAAGAAACAGTCATGACTACTGAAGAAGCGAAAGAAAAGAAAACCTACACTTTCACTTCCGAAAATATTCCTTCTACTGCACAGAGCAAATACAACTATGAATTCGAATTCGAACAGGATGGATTCATCCTCTTCGGAGACGTCATACAGCGTGGAACCGGAAGCCAAGACAAAACGATTCAGATGAAAAAGGAAATTTCTTACTTCTATAACAAGACAAAAGCATCCGGTACCATCACTCTTTCTGTTTTGGATAAAAACGAATACACTGGTATTCCGACAATCTATAGCGGAGAAAATGAGAATCCATCATCTATCATCGAATGGGAAAGCAAAAAGCAAGAGAGCAACGCCATCATCTATCAGGCATCCTTCAACGACTATTTCAAAATCAGCGATGAGTCTTCCTTTGCCCTTTATCTCAACTACATTCAGATTGAAGCTTAACTGATATCAAGAGCTTGACTTTGTTGTCAGGCTCTTTTTTACAGTGAAAATGTTTTGTGAAACCAACATTTGTTTTTTTCAGATGCCGTTTTCCTATCTCATCTCTTTTGTTTATAATGCGGCTGTAAAACAAATGATTTCAGCTGAATGCTTTAAGAAATCTTCAATATCAGCATGAAACAATAGGAGAATTATCAGCATGAAAAAGATCTATCCATTTCTTTTCCTAACTCTGTCTCTCTTTGGCTGTGACAATGTTCAGCCAATCAATGAAGAGATAACAGAAGATAAAAACATCCCATCCAATGAACCTTATTATTGTTCTGCCCCTACAAAAGAAGCCAAATATGAATATGCTCAATTAAATGGAACACTAAGAAAGAACGACAAAGCAATAAGAGGATATTCATTTGTCAGTTTCAATAGAACATACCATGGATTTTCTGGTGTCATCGATAAAAATACGACAATCTATGACAACAAAGTCCAAGTCGAAAAATTCGATTCCAGCAAAGATGAAATCCAAAACGTCACTGCCTATTTCAGCACCAAAGCAAAATCAGAAGAAGCAAACTGGATGCGCCTTGTCAATGCACCGACAGCTGAAAACATCTCCTATCTCATCATCGGTGAAATACCGGATGAACTGAAAGATATACAATGTTACGTTGGAAATTACAGTGACAACTACGGCGCATAAAAGGAGAACAGAAAAATGAAAAAAGAACTTTTGTTATTATCGACTCTCTTACTCTCCGCCTGTAACACAAATAGCATAGTCCCATCCAATGAACCCTATTACTGCAAAGGAATAGCACGAGGTTGGTTGATCGCCTATCAGACAATTCTGTTCAAAGGCGAGTTAGTCAAAGAGAACAAGCAATACTATTTTGTAAACAGAAACATCACAGACCATGGATTCCACGGCGTCATCAACGAAGATACCAAAATCTACACATCTGCAGATACAATCATTTCAGTCAATGAACTGAAAGGAAAGCAGTTCACTAACGTATATGCCTTATTCGATCCCAATTCCTATCAGGTCACTAACAGCGAGCATGATGTAAAATGGATCAATGTGTCTTCTTGTAAGATGCCAGAGATTGTTTCTAAGATTATCATCGATTTCGACTATAAAACGATCGAAGACTTCAGAAACTATGCTGATCTGACAAATGAATGAAATATAGGGAACGCATCATAATGTGTACCCTTTGTCAAAGACACATTAATATGAAGGGGCTGATAAACAACCTATTTTTAATCCGAGTGGAAATTTCTTCATGCTGACTTTACCTAATCAAAACTATGTTGACCCTGTAAATGACCCTGTAAATGACCTTGTAAATGACCCTGTAAAAATCAAAGATGACAGGCTTGGTGATGTCGAGCTGATTATTCTCCAGACAATACAACAAAATCCTGGAATTAGCACAAGAAATTTACTTAAGTCAATTAAGGAAAAGTTCCCCGAAGTAATGTTAGACTCTTTAAAAAACAACATAAAAAGAAAATTGCAGGAATATATCGAATTCAAAGGTCCTCAGAAGAAAGGTGGATATTTTATCAAGACAAGAAACAAATAAGGTCTGACCCGCACAAACATACTGCAAGTCCGGAATTTAGTATTTAACCGACTAATGGTGCAGTGTGGTGATAGTTTCATCAGCTTTTAAATGTGTCTTCTTGTAAGATGCCAGAGATTGTTTCTAAGATTTTCATCGATTTTGACAACACGACAATCGAAAACTTCAAAAACTATGCCGATTTGACAAACGAATGGAATATAGGGAACGCATCTCGCGTTCCCTATATTTGTGTTTATCGATTTTCTCTGAAATACGCAACGCCCAAAGACTGCGGCGGCTGATTTTCTTTTTTCTTCTTCAACGAGTTGATGATAAGGATGATGATGGTGACAAGATAAGGAAGCATCTGAAGGAGATCATTGAATCCAACGAAGTTGAACTTGGAAGATACCATGACAGGAATGTAGGTATATGCCCAATAACAGAAAGCGAATAACGGAGCACCCCAGATAAGATGAATCGGTCTCCAGGTGATAAAGATGACAAGGCAGACAGCCAACCATCCGATTGCTTCGATGTTGTTGTTTGTCGACCATAAGCCATGCGTATAATCAAGGACATAAGTCATACCGCCAAGTCCGCAGAATCCACATCCGATCAAGGTGGCTAGATACTTGTATAAGGTGACACGGATACCGGCTGCATCAGCAGTGGCCGGTGATTCACCGACTGCGCTGAGATTCAGTCCTGCTCTTGTCTTCTTAAAGAAGATATAGGCGATAATGCATAAAACCAGCGCAACATAGGTCATGAATCCGTGATTGAAGAGAACTCTACCGACATAAGGAATATCTTTCAAAACAGGAATTCCCTGATTGAATACACTTCCTGCAAAGGAGAGTTTGTAATCTCTTAATCCTAAGGAAAGGGACAAGAACTTACCGAATCCGACACCGAATGATGCAATCGCAAGTCCCATGACATTCTGATTGCATTTGAAGGTCACACAGACGACTGAATAGATAAGACCGAAGAGCATACCGACTGCAAAGGAGACAAGAAGCGCAATCAGAATAGTCACGATTGCGATAGGATGCTCGTTGTCTTTCTCATAGAACATACAGCAAACATAAGCACAGATTGCAGAGAAATACATGATGCCAGGAACACCTAAGTTGAGGTGTCCGACCTTTTCATTGATGGTTTCTCCTAAACCGGATAAAGCTAAGATAGCACCAAAACCAACAGCTATCGATAACCAAGCCAAGATATTCTCAACCATGATACACCTCCGTCTTCAATCCTTTTGTCAGTATCTTCAGATATCGTTTGTTATTGCTCTTATGAGCAGTAAGAACGATATGGTATCTAACAAAGAAGGTTGTCAGCATGATAGCGATGATGATGATAAAGAGAATGAATTCTGTCGAATATTCATTCAAGGCTGGGGCATAGGCGACATTGGATAAGTTTCTGGCTCCCTTATCCAAAAATACGATAAGAGCAGAATAACCGATCATGATAAACGGATTGAAGTTGGATAACCAGCAGACGATGACTGCCGTGAATCCATATCCGCCGCTTGTCGTGGAAGACAAGGTGTGATCAAAGCAGGAGACATAGAAGAATCCCATCAGTCCGCAGATAGCGCCGCTTAAGAACAAGGTGCGTCTGATGACATGGGAGACATTGATACCAGTATAACGAGCGGTAGAGACAGAATCGCCAATGACCTGGATCTCATATCCGTGTTTTGTCTTTTTGATGTAGAAATACATCAAGACGCATAAGACAAGAACGACAAGAAGAGGAATGATGACTCTGCTGTTGAGATAGGTTGTAACAAACTTGTCGATGCTTCCGACACCTGTCTTGAAATCAACCCATCCTCTCTTTGTAGAAGGATTGATCGTTCCCAAAGAGCTTTTTGAACCGCGCCAGCGATCGACACAGAATGTGACAAGAGCGATGGCGATATAGTTCATCATCAGCGTAAACAGTGTTTCATTGGTGTTCCACTTCGCCTTGAAGATGCTTGGGATATAAGCCCAAAGAGCACCGCCTAACATCGATAAAGCAAAGGAGATGAGAATGACGCCATAGGAAGGGATAGTATTAGGAAGCTTGAGCATGCAAAGAGACGTGATAAGGGCACCGATGAGGACCTGTCCCTGTGCACCGATATTCCAGAATCTCATCTTATATGCAGGAACAAGGGCAAGACCGATGCCAAGAAGAAGGACGAGCTCTTTCATAAAGGCCCAGAATTTGATCTTGTTTTCAAAGCTGCCCATAAAGATATACTTGATGGCAGGGAGCGGATTCTTCATGCCGACAACCCATAAGAAGAGAACAGCGATCAAAAGAGCAGAACCGATCGTCAATGAGACGCTTGATAATTTTGTTTTCCAGGTAACGTCATTGCGCTTAGCAATACGAAGAGGAAAAACGTGATTTGTTTTCTCTTTCATTTCAGTTTCCTCCCATCACTTTGGCCATCATCTGACCGATTGTCTTCTTGTCTGTCTTTCTGGCATCGACAACACCAGATACTTTTCCATCGCAGAGAACAAGAATACGATCGCATAAGGCAAGAAGGACATCCAAGTCTTCTCCGACATAGATGATCGCTGTCTCTTTCTTCTTCTGTTCATTGAGAATATCGTAGATGAGATAAGAAGTGTTGATATCAAGACCACGTGTCGCATAGGCGGTAAGAAGAAGACGAGGAGAAGATGCGATTTCTCTTCCGACCAAGACCTTCTGGACATTTCCGCCAGAGAGAGTTCTGACAGGAGTATCGATAGAAGGTGTAACAACCTCCAATCGATTCTTGACCTCAACAGCCGTATCATGCGGTTTCTTCGTATGAAGGAAGAAATCATTTCCATCCTCATAGCAGCGAAGAAGCATATTGCCAGTCATTCCCATATCGCCGACAAGGCCCATGCCGAGTCTGTCTTCCGGAACAAAAGCAAGACGGATACCAAGCTTTTTGATCTGTTTAGGTGTCTTTCCCACAATTTCTTCATCAAGCGTACCGTTTGAGAAGATCATCGAAGAACCCTTTTCGCATCTCTGAAGACCGGACATCGCTTCAAGAAGCGCCTTCTGTCCGCTTCCGCCGATACCGGCTATTCCTAAAATCTCGCCGGTATAGCAGTCAAAGGAAACATCATCCAATGTCTTGACATGCTCTTCGTTATAAGTCGTGAGATGTCTGACAGAGATTCTCTTCTTTCTTCTTGTCGGCTCCGGTCTATCGATCTCAAGCTGGACATGCTGACCGACCATCATATCGGTAAGGATCTCTTCGTTGGCATCTTTTGTATCGATACATCCAATCATTTCGCCTTTTCTTAAAATAGCAACTCGATTGGACAAAGATAAAACTTCATTGAGCTTATGCGTGATGATGACAATCGCTTTACCATCATCCCTCATCGCACGAAGAACAGAGAACAGCGTTTCGCTCTCCTGAGGAGTCAAAACAGCTGTCGGTTCATCAAGGATGAGAATGTTTACACCGCGATATAAAAGCTTGACGATTTCAACCGTCTGCTTTTCAGAGACAGACATCTCATAGATTTTTTTGTCAGGATCAATGATGAATCCGTATTTCTTTGCAATCTCATTGATTCTTGCATTGATCTTCTTTCTGTTGAGGAAGAAAGATCCTTTCAGACCTAAAACGATGTTCTGAGCCGCTGTAAAAGTATCGACCAACTTAAAATGCTGATGAACCATGCCGATTCCATACTGATAGGCATCTTTCGGAGAAGCGATGCGGATCACCTTATGATCGAGGGTGATTCTTCCTTCATCCGGATAATAGATGCCGGAGAGCATATTCATCAGGGTTGTCTTTCCTGATCCGTTCTCTCCTAAGAGAGAAAGAATCTCACCAGGATAAATGGTGAGATTGACATCCTTGTTGGCATATACATTTCCAAAGCGTTTGCTGATATGGTGTAAACGAACTTGATATGGCATAAATCGCTCCTGTTTTTAAATAAAGCAGGAGGGCAGATTGCCCTCCTGAAAACTAGTATTGATGATTACTTTGTTTTGTTTGTCCAATTGATACCATCGATGTGGATATCAAAGTAAGGAGCAGAGCGGACAACGCTCTCTTCGACATAGGAAACGTTTCCTTCAGTCTTGACAGTCTCAAGGTTTTCTCCCTTGTAGACGACAGTTGCAGGATTTGTAGTGAAATCCATGAAGGAGAAGTCATGCTTATGGGAAGTAAGCTTCTGGTTGTCGACAGTAAACTTAGTGGTATCGAAGACATGGAAGGTTCCTTCCTTCATCTGCTTTTCAGCAGCAGCAACTGCTTCAGCAGTGCCAGCAGCGACAGAATTTCCTAACTTGGTGATACCGACAGCAGAGGACTTGTAGCCTTCGGACCAATCAGTCTTGATCTTTTTGCCTTCCATAGCAGTCTTCATTGCATACTCATAGTAGACTTCCCAATTGTTGGTAGAGGAAGTAAGAGCAGCAGTCGGAGCGACAGAGAGCATATCGACATTGTAGCCGACAGAATAGCAGGTCTTTCCGCTCTTGAGAAGGGTTTCGCATTTGCTAGGTGCACCAGTGGAGTCAGCATGCTGACCAATGATGACACAACCCTGGTTGACAAGGTTCTCAGCAGCAGCACCTTCTTTATCGATATCGAACCAAGAATCAGTGAATTCAACGCTCATGGTGACATTGGAAACGACAGATTTGACACCGAGATAGAAAGCAGTATAACCGGAGATGACTTCTGCATAGGTGTATGCACCGACATAACCGATCTTGAAATTATCGCCGTCTTTGTTGGCATCGGTAAGCTTACCGTTATCGATGAGTTCCTTTAACTTCATGCCACCGACAATACCGGAAACATATCTGGCCTCATAGATGTTTGTGAAAGCATTGGAGAAGTTATTGATACCGGAAATAGAAGCGAAGTCACCGGTAGCAGAAACAAACTGAACATCCGGGAATTCCTGAGCGACTTCAGCCATGAAGGACTGA
Source organism: uncultured Bacilli bacterium (assembly GCA_934700375.1). Lineage (GTDB taxonomy): Bacteria > Bacillota_I > Bacilli_A > RFN20 > CAG-288 > Enterosoma. The sequence continues at coordinate 7,946 of CAKUXT010000011.1, forward strand.
TGTCCATAGGAATTGGAGACGATGAGGTTGCAACCGCTGGCGACTAAATCTTCAGCAGCGTTCTTGGCATCATCATTCTCTTCGACTTTCTTCTTCATGAGAATCTGGGAATCGGTAAGATTCAAAGCCTTCTGAGCGGCTTTGATACCATTGATGTGGGCTTCAGAATAGCCTTCGCTCTCATCACCAATCAAAATAAAACCAGCTTTGAAAGAACTAGTCTGATTTGCTTCTGTTCCTTTGCCAGATTCATTGGACTCAGCATTGCCAGCACAGCCAACCATACCTAAGACGGAAAGCAACACAACACTTAAAGACTTGAGACCTTTTTTCATTTTCTTTCTCCTTTTTTGGTCTTGTAACCACCAAAGTCAGAAAGAAAGTCCCGACAACTCCAATGAAATTAAAAAAGAAGAATAAGGAGTTTTATTCGTAGTGCTGAATTATACGGTTCAGCGTAGAGACTTTCCCACCGATTAGGGCAATTATACGAATAGTCACTTCTTCAACGCCCACATTATAAAAAAACAAAGCAAGAAAAAGGAAGAGAAATCATTGTTCTTTTATATGAAAGCGGTATCAGTACTTTTTGCAAAATTCTTTAGAACATATAAGCAACTTCAAATTTTATCATAAGGTTTTAAAATATAAATTCACTAATATTAATAAATAGTTTATGATGCTATTTATATATCTTGTATAGTAAATGAATATTGCTGGCTTTACCCACTATTTTTCAGATGCTTCAAATATTCGTCATTTGTATCTGACAATATCATCTCACACATTGAGATTATCCGGTTTTAACAAGAAATCAAAGATGTTCATGAACAACACACCATCATCATTATAGTAAGTAGGGGACATATCACCAGTAATCACTATTTTCTTAAACGAATCATCAATCTTGGCAAACGGTCGTATTTCCTGTTTTCTCTTTTCCTCATTCGGAAGAGAATATGCTGACTGAATATAATAACGTTTTGATCCAAGGTTACATACAAAATCTACTTCGAGCTGTTTTCGTATACCTTCCTCTCTGGTGTTGATCACTCCGACATCGACAGAAAAGCCACGCATTCTCAATTCATTGTAAATCACATTTTCCATGGAATGAGTCTGCTCAAACTGCCTGAAATTGATTCTTGCGTTTCTGAGCCCCAGATCAGAAAAATAATATTTGAGAGGTGTATCAATATATGATTTTCCTTTTATGTCGTATCTCATAGCCGCTTCCAATAAGAAACAATCAGAAAAATAATCCAGATACTTCTTAATGGTTGCCGAAGTAATGTTTGACTTCTTTATCGTATGAAAAGTATTTTTCAGCTTTTCAGGGTTGGTAAGCGAACCGATTGATGAAGAGAGAATATTCAATAGGTCTTCTAAATCAGTTTTGTTTCTGACCTTATGACGTATTTCTATGTCCTTGATGTAAATCTCATCAAATAAACGCTTCAGCATCAAGGATTTATTCTCTTCTCCTTCTCTAAGAACAACCATTGGAATACCGCCATAAAGCATATACTCTGTCAGTCCATCATATTTGTCGCCTTTGTAGACGGACATAAATTCTGCAAAACTAAGAGGCTGCATATGGACTTCATCACCACGTCCTGCAAACTCTGTTATGATGTCCTTTGATAAAAACTTTGCGTTGCTTCCTGTAACATAGACATCGACATTGTCCATATGAAGATAACTGTTCAATACTGATTCAAAGCAGTCCAAAAACTGTACTTCATCAAGAAGAAGATAGTACATTCCTTCATCTTTCATCTCGCTTTGAATATATCCCATAAACTTATTGGGATCGACTTTTCTTCTTTTCTTTTCAAGAGTGATGATATTTTCTCCGATTTTCTTCAAATCGACATTGGAATCAAAAGCAAACTTGATGATATGACTATCATCAACACCAGAATCCTTCAGGTAATTGTAAAAGAGCGTATTCAAAAGATAAGACTTTCCACAACGTCGAATACCTGTTATTACTTTGATAAGCCCGTTTTGTTTTCTGTCTATCAGCTGTTTCAGATATAAATCGCGCTTGATTTCCATTGATAGCCCTCTTTCTAGAATAGATTTCTGGCATCCTTGCCAGTTTTCTATTCTATTATGTAGTCTCAAGAATAGAAAATCAAGTTTTTTCAAATGAGAAAGCACACAAAACAGTGGCTCTTACCTGTATAGAAAGATATCGATAATCTTACTTGCTGTTTTTCAGATGCTTCAGATATTCATCAAAGGTAATAGAGAACAGAATATAGGAACTATTTAATCGCTGTCCTGTAAAACCGAGATGTCTGAAAAGACGAATGCTTCTTTGATTGTCAACATGAATCTTAGCGACCAGTTTATTGATTCTCCATTCGAAGAACACTTTGTTCATGATGGTCTTCAATGCGTGATATCCAATCTGTTTTCCCCAGTTTTCTGGCTCACCGATTGCGATGACCACTTCATATTCCTGCTTTTCTTTGATAGTGAAAAGAGTGATGAATCCAAGACACTTTTCATCCTCATTATCAAGAAGGAAAAAGCGGCTGTTCTGATTCAGATGATAAGTCAGCAATCCAGCCTGACCTGTATTGATAAGATGCTCTAATACAAGAGCATTGTTTTCATCTTCATTGAGATACTGAGTGACGTCCTTGTTCCTCAGCCATTTGATAATATTCTTTGCATCGAAAACATCGACGTCCAGCCTTAAACTTACCTTCATAGGCTTTCCTCCTTAACATATAGCAAAGCCTATTAGACATAGATCCACCGGTTCTTTGATGTTAGTCTAGCACAAAAAAATAAATAAGCAACCTTATAAAAATTTATACCAAAAAACTAGTTTTCGAAAAGGAAAAACAGTATTGACCACTTTTCTTCTTTCTATTCAAATTTTAAGTTCTTGTTCTATCTTATTCCTTAAACAGATCATCAATTGTTATCACATTGGAGAAATCCCAATAGTATTCATTTTTCCTTAGGCCATAGGTTGTGATCAATACATTCTGAACACTCTTTTTCTTCGACACCGCATTCTGAACAAGATTTTTTCTTCTAGTCAGAACCTGATGGTAATCTTTTGTCACAGCAAATTCATCATTGAGGAATTTGACCTCACATAAATCAATGATATTATCTTTCCTATCAATGACAAGATCAATCTGTGTTCCTTCGTTTTCCTCTTTCTTTGTCCATAATGATTCTTCTGTTGATACACCGGAAATACCTAAAGCATTCTTTATCTGCTTGATATGATTGAAGCAGACATTTTCAAAAGCGAGTCCACGAAAAACAACACATTCCTGAGAATCAATAGCATTGGACCATTTTGTGATTCGTTTCTCATCATTGAAAAAGTGAAGATAAAATATACAGAATGGATCAATCAGTTTATAGTATTCGATTCTTTTATCGGAATCGAAAGGAGCATACCTGAAAATGAAGTCTCCCTCAATCAATGCGTTCAGGAACTTTGATAAAGCACCGCTATCAGTAATCTTTAATTCATCAATGATTTCCTTACGGGTAAGTCCCCTCTTTTTCTTTCCGATTGCGACAATGATGTTTTTCATCATTGTCGGATTGCTGAAAAGAGAAGAGAACAATCTATCGAACTCGTTTTGAAGAGGGGCATTGCTTTCACAGAACAAAGAATCCATATTCTGAGCATAACTTTTTGTTCTATCCATATACTTCATATAATACGGAACACCGCCCAAAGACATATAGGTCTGAACAACATCATAACGGGAGTAGTTGATACCCTGACTCACAAGATACTTTTCCGTTTCACATAAATCAAAGGCCTTCAGATGTATTTGTTTTGTGACTCTATCATATAAACCACCATGATTATTGATCAATTTATCCAAAACCCATGAAGTAGAACTTCCGCAGACAATAATCATAAGATTATGTCTTTTGCATGCCCATGAATTCCAAAAGGCTTCCAATCCAGTGATAAAGCCTGATTTAGGAGTATCCATCCATTGGATTTCGTCTAAAAAAACAACCTGTCTTTTTCCATCATCCTTCTGAATCAGAAGCGTCTCTAACAAATAAAAAGCTTCCAACCAAGAAGTCGGCTTCTTTGTAGGCTTTAAGCCATTTAAAACCAGAGACTGATAAAAATGAAGCAACTGTTCTTTCATTCTTTTATTTGTGATCTTTGCACTGTCGTTTACTTCAACAGGCGATAATCCGGCATGAGTAAAAACAAATCGGTCACGAAAGACTTCGTTGATAAGATAGGTTTTACCAACACGTCTTCTGCCATACACAGCAACAAGTTCTGCCTCATCGCTTTGAAAGACTTCTTCTAATTCGGCAACTTCTTTTTCTCTTCCGATTAACATATCTTGTCCTCCATGCCTGATATAATTTACGGAAATCCATGTTTTTATATCGTTCTCCGTAAATTATAGCACATTTTTTCTTGTACTATCAAAAGAACGTGAGGATAATTTACGGAAATCAGCACTTTTATATCGTTCTCTGAAAGTTATCCGCATGTCCAAATCAAAACAATCCCTTCATTTTCATCATTCATCTTCATCAAAAAACAAAAAATCAAAGATTGAATAATGTATAATCTTGTCGAAAAGAGGACACACAATATGTACCTTGCCGCCAAAGAAAGATATTCAAGAATGCAGTATTCGAACTGCGGAAGATCAGGTCTATTGTTACCGAAGATCGCACTAGGTTTCTGGCATAACTTCGGTGAACTCAACGACTATAAGACAATGAAAGAACTGGTGTTCACCGCCTTTGACAACGGAATCACTTATTTCGATTTAGCCAATAACTATGGCCCTGAAAACGGAGCGGCAGAAGAAAGCTTCGGAAGAATCTTCAATCAAGAACTAAAAGGCTATCGCGATGAAATGATCATTGCAACAAAGGCAGGTTATCCGATGTGGGATGGCCCCTATGGAGACGGGGGAAGCAGAAAATATCTGATGGCCTCCTTGGATCAGTCTTTGAAGAGAATGGGCATTCCTTATGTCGATATCTTCTATCACCATAGAATGACAAAAGAGACACCATTGGAAGAGACTATGCTCGCTTTGGCAGATATCGTAAGGCAAGGAAAAGCACTCTATATCGGTCTATCAAAATATGATGCACCGACACTGAGAAAAGCGACTGAGATGCTTCACGATCTTCACGTTCCCTTTATCGTCAATCAAAACAGATACAACATCATCGATAGAACCAATATCGATAATGGTGTCATCGATACCTCTTTGGAATTAGGCCAAGGAAATGTCGTCTTCTCTCCTTTGGCACAAGGATTATTGACCGACCGTTATCTAAACGGCATCCCGGAAGATTCCAGAATGAGACATGATCCTCGTTATCTGAAAGAATCCTCTCTTACTCCTGAATTAATGGACAAGATTGTCGCTCTTAACAACATCGCAAAAGAGAGAAACGAAAAGCTTGCCGATATGGCATTGGAATGGATTTTAAAGGACAACAAAGTTACTTCCTGTATCATCGGTGCCAGCAAGAAAGAGCAGATTCTCATCAACTGCAATGCAATTCATGGACAGGACTTCAGTCAGGATCAGCTGAAAAGAATCGATGATATTGTCTTAGGAAAATAATAGATCAAGTCAATAAAAGCGCAGCTATAAGGCTGCGCTTTTACATTGTGTTGATTAAGTAACAACTTATTCAGAATAAGTTACTTTGCTTCCTTTTCAAGCTTCTTCATGGCCTTCTTGTTTTCAATAGCGGCACCGATGAATCCCTTGAAGAGAGGATGCGGTCTGTCAGGTCTGGACTTGAATTCCGGATGAGCCTGTGTGGCGACGAAGAAAGGATGATCCTTCAGTTCAACCATCTCGACGATGTGATTGTCCGGAGAGAATCCGACAGGGACAAGACCATTGGAACGGAAAACTTCACGATAATCGTTATTGACTTCATAACGATGTCTATGACGCTCTGTGATATCCTTCTGTCCATAGAGGGTGAAAGCCTTGGAAGTAGGATCGAGAAGACAAGGATAAGATCCTAATCTCATCGTTCCGCCAAGATTGACAACACCGTTCTGTTCCGGCATCAAAGCGATGACAGGATGCAAAGAGGAAGGATTGAATTCTGTAGAATCAGCATCCGAATATCCTAAGACATCTCTTGCAAATTCAATCATTGCAGTCTGCATGCCTAAGCAGATACCCAAGAACGGGACTTTGTTCTCTCTTGCATACTGAATGGCGTTGAGCATGCCCTGAATACCACGGGAACCGAATCCGCCAGGGACGATGATGCCGTTCATGTCTTTGAAGATTTCTTTGGCATTTTCCTTGGTGATAGTTTCGGAATCGATGAAGTTGATTTCGACTTTCTTGTTATAGAACCAGCCGGCTGCCTTCAAGGCCTCGTTGACTGAAATGTATGCGTCATGAAGGACAACATATTTTCCGACAAGAGCGATTCTGACTTTGTCCTTGCTGTTCTTGACTTTATTGACAAGGTTCTCCCAGACAGAGAGATCCGGTTCAGGGGAAGGAATGTGAAGTGTTTCACAGACAGCCTGTGCAAACTTTTCCTTTTCGAGCATCAAAGGAAGCTCATAGACGGATTCACAGTCATAGTTAGGAAGAACATGATTAGGAGCGACGTTGCAGAAAAGAGAAATCTTGTCGATGACGTTCTTAGGGATTTCAAGTTCACTTCTGCAGACGACAATATCAGGCTGAAGACCCATGGACTGCATGGTCTTGACTGCCATCTGAGTCGGTTTTGTCTTGAGTTCTTCACTGGCTCTGAGATAAGGAATCAAAGAGACAATGACAATACAGACATTCTCAGCTCCGATCTCATGACGGAACTGACGGATAGCCTCAAAGAAAGGCTGAGATTCGATATCGCCGATGGTACCGCCGATTTCGACAATGGTAATTCCGGTTTCATCGTTTTTGAAATTGCGATGGAATCTGGATTTGATTTCATTTGTGACATGAGGAATGACCTGGACTGTTCCTCCTCCGTAATCGCCATGTCTTTCCTTGGCGAGAACGGTCTCATAGACCTTACCAGTCGTGACATTGGAACCGCGGTCAAGATTTTCATCGATGAATCTTTCATAGTGGCCTATGTCAAGGTCGGTTTCTGTGCCATCTTCGGTGACAAAAACTTCACCATGCTGAATCGGAGACATTGTTCCGGGGTCAACATTGAGATAAGGATCGAATTTCTGCATCGTGACCTTATATCCACGAGCTTTAAGCAAACGTCCTAAAGAAGCTGCGGTGATACCTTTTCCAAGTCCTGATATGACACCGCCCGTCACAAAGATGTACTTTTCCATGTTTTTTTACCTCATTCTTTGATTTTTGAGTCTTTGACGAAGTATTCAATTATTGCTTTTCTAGTTACAATACCGATGAAAACACCCAGATCATCCAATACAGGCACAAAGTTCTGAAGCAAGGCGAGATTGAGAAGATCTTCCATCTTCGCATCGAATCGTATTGCCTGAACTTTTCTGGCATGGGGAACATCCATAATGGAAATGTTCTCTGCCGCCTTGTAATTCATTCCGGTAGCTGTCTTCAGATACCAGAACAAATCACCAACGGAAATCGTATCGAGATATTTTCCTTCCTTATTCAAGATCGGAATTGCAGAATATCCCCGATTCTGAAGTTTTTCAGTCACTTGGCGCACAGTGAAATCCTCTTCGACATACGCCACCTGGCTTTTGGGTATTAAGAAAAACAAAATATTCATACGAATTTCATTATACCGCGAACCGAGCTAAGATTAAACCACCATTTTGATTTTATCTTAGAAAGAGGATACTAAGTTTTCCTTGTTTTCCCTGTATTCTCAATGGAATGCTGCTTTTTGTCTATATTTGATTCCATCGAATAGACAAATATCAATTGCGAATTAAACTATGTAACCCTATTGCAACAAAAAGAAGCAAATATTATAATAAAAGAAAAGGTACAGACAAATGGACATTATCGACTTTACAGATTATCCACCAACTGACAACTACCAAGCCATCTTATGAAAAGCTGATTGGAGAAAGAAAATGAAAACACATCATTCAGCAGGAAGCATCTGCCTAAAAGGACCGCTCGGTCTTATCTATAATGTTGCAAGAATCGATTACTATCTTCAGGAAAACGATGAATATGAATACATCTTCACACCGAATTATTCTGTCATCGAATTATTGTCAGATGATTACTTTCAAGGCATTCCAGGTCTGAATCTGGATCTGAAAAAAGAGCAGTATATCCGAAAGAACAGACTGCCTACTTTCATTTCAGAAAGAGTTCCAAGCAAATCCAGAGCGGATTATTTCGAACTGCTGAAAGAAGCAAATTTAGAATATATGGAGCCTATCAAATACCTCATCAATACAAAGCTTCAGTATTTCGGGGATCCATTATTTGTCAAGCCATATCAGGAAAAAACACGTGTTTCAATCAAAAACGAAAGCAGCAGAGAAAACAATACAATTCTCATGAAGAAAGCGCTGGATAACATCTGTCTTGGAAATGATGTTGATTTTTTAAACACAATTATCGATGATCACAACAGAAAAGAAATCCACGATATATTCCTCTCACTATACACGCGCTCCACTCTTTCAAAAAAAGAAGAACAGCAAAAAGGAATAGCTGCCGCAAAGAAGGAAGGAATATATAGAGGACGTAAACCACTTCCGATCGATATCGGAAAATTCATTGATTTGCTTTCTGAAGTCGAAAAGAAAAAAACGACTCCCAAAGAAGCTGCCGATCAATTAGGAATCAGCATCGACAAATATTACAGAGAGAAAAAGAAAATCAAGTATACAAAAACATCAATGTAACCCTATTGCAACAAAAAGAAGCAAAATCAAAACAAGAACAAGTAAAAAGACTATTTTTTTCGTTTTTTGTGTATTTCTACTATTTTACCGCAAAAGATATAAGAATATAAGACTATATTTTTAAATATCATTTCTCTATAATTTTCGCTTGGGAAACTATTTAATATGGAACAATTGAAATATGATGTTGTCATTGTCGGTGCAGGTCCTGCCGGAATCTTCACTGCTTTGAAATTGAATGACAAAAGACCAGATCTGAAGGTCCTTATTGTCGACATGGGAAGAGATATCGCTTCCAGAAAATGCCCGGCAAGAAAAACAGGAGTCTGCGCACACTGCAAACCCTGTGCAATCGTCTCCGGATGGTCCGGAGCCGGCGCTTTCTCTGATGGAAAACTCTCTTTGTCGGATGAAGTAGGCGGACATCTCAACGAGTATGTCGGCCATGATAAAGCCATGGATCTCATCCATGAAGCAGATGAATACTATCTGCGCTTCGGAGCCGATGAGACCATCGAAGGCATGGATGACAAGAAGATCGATGAGATCGCTTATAACGCATCCCGTTATAACATCAAGCTTGTCCGCTGCCCGATTCGTCATTTAGGCACCGAAAGAGCATACGATGTCCTTTCTGGCATGTATGATGAGCTCATGAAGAACAAGAACATCACCTTCCTTCCGATGACGGAAGCCAAGGACATTCTTGTCGAAGACAACAAAGTCATCGGTGTCACTTTGAAGCCGTTCAACAAAGAAGCGTTCACCGCTTTGTCTAACAATATCGTCGTCGCTCCTGGAAGAGGCGGTGCTGAATGGTTGGAGCAGACTGTCAAAAAGCTCAACATCCCGACCAGCAACAACGAAGTCGATATCGGTGTCAGAGTCGAAGTCCCTAATTCCGTCATGGACTGTGTCACCAAGGCCATGTATGAAGCAAAGATGGTCTATTACGGAGACACCTACGAAAATAAAGTCAGAACCTTCTGCATGAACCCTGGCGGTGTCGTCTCTGAAGAACATTATGAAAACGGTCTTGCCGTTGTCAACGGACACAGCTACGGAGACAAGAGCAAGTGGACAGACAATACCAACTTCGCTATTCTCGTCTCCACCAAGTTCACAGAGCCCTTCAATCAGCCGATCGAATATGGTCAATATGTCGCCCGTCTTGCCAACATGCTCACTGGCGGTCCGATCATGGTCCAAAGATTAGGCGATCTTTTAAAGGGAAGAAGAACAACAAAAGAAAGACTTGCCAAGTCTACGACAGTCCCGACTTTGAAGACTGCAGTCCCTGGCGACTTGTCCTTCGTTCTCCCTCCTCGTCACCTCACGACAATCATCGAGTCTTTGAAGGCTTTCGATCACCTCTGCCCTGGCTTATACAGCAAGAACACCCTTCTCTATGGTGTAGAAGTCAAGTTCTACTCCACCAAAGTCAAGGTGAATGATGAGCTCATGACCAACATCGATGGATTATATACAATCGGTGATGGTGCCGGTGTCACTCGTGGTCTGATGCAGGCTTCTGCAACTGGTATCTATGTCGCTGATACCATCATGAAGAAAATCTAAGACATCATTATGCTATCAGGACCTTCCTGATAGCTTTTTGTTTTCATCCTTTTGTTCATAAACAAATAGAAATCATGACAGCAGCCCTATATAATAGAGCCATGAAACAAGAGAAATACTTTTCCAAGATCGATGATAGAATCGTTCTCAAAGAGAATACGACCATTGCAATAACCGGGGCGACAGGAAGCATTGGAAAAAGCATCGCATCCTTCTTTTCCAATCGAGAAGTCAATCTTCTTCTGATTGGAAGAAACAAAAAGAAATTAGAGAAGCTATCTTCTTTTCTGTCTAATAGAAAAGCACATATAGAAACCTATTGTCTTGATATCTCCTCTGTAACAGATGTGAAAGAATCGCTTCCTTATCTGAAAGACAAGAACATCGATATCTTTTATAACAATGCAGGTGTGTTCAGAAAACCGATTGAAGAGAACGAGGAACTCGATGTCTCTTTTAAGACAGACTATCTTGTTCCGATACTGTTTGTAAAAGAACTCTACAAATCAAACAAAGAGATGGTTTTTATCAATACAGCAAGTATCTCGTATCATTACCATGATTTCGATTATGATATCCAAGGTAGAAATATCGATAGCAGAATCAAAAGATACGGTTTCTTGAAACGTCTTCTCATCATGGAGACAAACTATCTGAGAGAAAAAGGAATCTGCTGTTATCTCGCACATCCCGGCATCAGTTACACAGGGCTCTTCTCCAAAGAGAACAGTGCATATCCGAAATTCGTTCTATCCCTTATAAGGCTTCCGATGAAGCTGCTTTTCATGTCTCCGGACAAAGCTTCCCTCTCTTTGATTGAATCTTCCTGTCTCCATCCTGATAGCACACATGAATATCTCGGCCCTAGAGGACTGTTCCACAGCTGGGGATACCCAGGATTCCAGAAGCTTTCCGATAAGCTGTTCGATGAGAAAGAATGTTCGTATCTGAATGAAAAGACAGACGAATACATCAAAAAATACTATTTATGAACAACATTCTCTGCATCTACTTCACAGGTACCTATCACACAGAACATCTTGTAAACAGAATCAAAGAAGAGGAAGAAAAGAATGGGAATTCCGTTTCTCTTCTTTCCGTCTGTTCTTCTACTGATATCAAAGATATATCCTCTTTTGATGAGGTGATCTTTTCTTATCCGATCTATGCTTTC
>CAKUXT010000012.1 GCA_934700375.1 uncultured Bacilli bacterium
GAATATATACTGATATCCCTGTTTCATCAGAATTTTCAGATCCTGATTGATGTCACTGAGCGTCATTCCGGAAGTGACCTGAAGAAAAGCAGTCTTATAAAAGTCTTCTTCCTTCATATTCGCAATGACCTGACGCATCAAAGTCGTTTTTCCTGTTCTTCTCAGTCCATAAAGAATCAGAACCTTATCGTATGTTTTCCCATAGATATATTCACTGATTTTCTGATACTGGCTTCTTTTCTTATAATTCACAACAGAGGAAACCATATTTCGAAGTTCATCACGAACGACAACATGGGTTTTAAAAGAAACATTAATCGCTTTTGTTATTTTAGAAGAACTCATCAAGGCTAAAAGTTCTTTCTCCTTCTTCTGAAGTTCTCTTCTCTTTTCAATCTTCAATTGAAATTCAGCTGCAAGAGCATCATCAAGATATTTGCTTTTCTTCTTTCCGTTTTCATTCCATTGAAGATAATATTTGATCTTACCGTTTATCTTCTTCTTGGAAATATAGCCTTGTGGCAATTCAGAAATCATTTTCTGCAGTTCCAATAATTCTTTGTTCTCCATTTTGTCTTCCTCCGGCCAGTCATCATACTTTATAACCCCATTATAACCCCTGTTCAATGTTTAGACAAGGGGTTATAAAGAATTCATCAAGATTTTCAAACACGATCTTGATGACATCATCATCGACAAAAAGGTCAATGGGAATCGATACTATTGTGACAAAATCTTCTGTTATGGTGAAAACGAGAATTGCTGTGGAAAGAACAACATTTATCTCATTCTTGACAAACATCTTAAGCTGCTAAAAGATTGCAATCTTGTCAAAAGGCATTCAAACTATCATTCGTAAGTGATCTCAATCAATTTTGATTCGAGCGGCATAACACTGATATTCAGTTCCAATTTATTGTCTTTGACATATTTTTTCTGATAGACATATTCTATCTCACTTAAATTGGTCAAAGATTCCACCTCTTCTGCATTCAGGGATTTCTTAGCACCCATCTTGACCCATTTATCATAGCTGGAACCGCTGTCCTCACCGATGTTGGATACCTTGATGTCACAGGAAGCAGCATCAATATTGGAAATATTGAAATGGAAGTTGATTTGTGTTGATTTCGGGAAGCATAGGTAACGATTGAGATTGTTGATTTCAAAATATTCCTGTTCTGCATAGAGATCACTGTAATGATTGTAATTGTTGACAAGTATTACAATCCTCTTGTCTTTAGCAGTAACCAGATAATGAACGTGCTTGGAGAGCACGTTCTTTTCAAGTTTCGACAAGAAGACATAGGCGTTATATGTTGCCTTCTTTGTTCCGTTATAAGTCAGCATGCCTGCTCCACCATAATACGGATTTCGATCATAAGCGCTTAGCATCGTCTGATCGATAAAGGTTCTTTTAGAATAGCCGATGATCTTATCAAGATTATCCATATAGTTCTTGATCAGAAAGCATGATGCATAAAGTGAGTCATTCAATAGCGATAGGTTGTTTGTGAAATTGACACCTTGGAAACAGATTTTGTTTTCAAAGAATGCATTATGCTCTTTCAGATAATCGATAAAATGAGCAAATTCATTTTTATCCTTTGTCAGGAATGCGTTGTTATGATCACGGATTGTATATCTGATTGGAATGAAATCAAAGGTCAGGTCGTGCTGTTTTGCTATCTCTAGGAAGTTGAAGAAGTCATTGCTCTTCATGATGTCCTCTTTGTAGAAGAGCGGTGATCCCAGTTTGATTTCGCTGAAGTTTGCTCTGATATCATGATAGAGAGACAAGTACAGTTCAAAGAATTCTTTTGTGATTACACCATGAGAATCACTGAAGGATTTACGGTAATTGGAAAAGCAGAGCATCATTCCCTTCAGTTTGTCTTTGAAGTTCAGTTTCAGGTAATCGTAAATCTGAAGGACGATGGTGTAATACTCTTTGAAAGTCAGTAAGTCCTTATCGTACTCCAACATCAAGTATGGTAAAGCATCAAGCTGATAGATTTTATTCAGCACTTTCTCGAATAACACGAAATTCAAGGACCAAACATTTTCATCATTCTTCTTTAAGATATATGCTTTCTCAGCCAAGATATTGGGTACCAGAACATACTTGAACCCCATATCTTTTTTTGCTCTTTGGAGGCAGACATAAGTATCTTCGTTGAAGAGGTCAAAAACGCCTTTCACTTCAATGATATCGCTGCCCCTGTTGCTGAGCCTGAACTCCACATTCTTGGCGTTGACATTGGCGACGATTTCAAAATTTCTGACGACATCCTTGCCGGTATTGGTCTTGCTGTGGCCGAAGGAATCATACTGAGCCAAAATCTGATCAAGTGCATTTTTCTTCAACAGTTTATGGTCGATCAAAGTGGATTCACTCTTATTGACAACATATTTCTTTCGATAGACAGATGGGTTACATTCATGCATCGCATTGAAGGCACGGACATAGCTTCTTGCGTTCTCAAATCCATTGAGAACGGCAATCTCTTCAATGTTGTTATTGGTCTGCAATAAGTCATTGAGAGAATGATTGACTCGTAAAGTATCATAAAGATCTTTGAAGTTCTTCCCTGTCTGACTTTTAAAAAGACGGGATAAATAAGCGACGCTATAATTGAACTCCTCTGCAATCTGATTCAATGTCAGATTCTCTTTATAGTGGTCATTCATATAGCCTTCGATTTTTACAATGAGCTTTGTATTCTCATTGAAAGGCTTCATGACACCGAAATCATTGATCAATTGGGCAAAGAAAGAAAAAGAAATGGCTCTATTTGTATAAATAGAGTTGAAGTTTTCCATGGTGTTGTATTTGATCAGGGAATAAATCAGATATCGGATCTGATCATACCTGGGATTGTTCTTGTTTTTGACAGTATTCAGTTCAAAAGACAAAGAGATGATCTCTTCGCTTGATAAGCCAAGGCCTTTCAGATCCAATAGTGCACTGACAATCGTGCACTGCTTTTTAGAAAGAATATGGTGAAAAACATTGTTGTTGATAATCACCATATCATTCTTTTTCATATGAAAACTCTCATCGTTGATATAGAGATCACACTCTCCTTCCAGGACCAACAGAATCTGCGGTGAAGAGTGGATGTGTCTAAAAACATTGTCTAGTCTGATAACCGAAAAACTGAGCGGTATTTTGCTGTTATTAATTAACGAAACCTCTTCTTTCATGTACTTTCTTCTCCCTGAAACAATTATATAAGGAGGGGAAAGCGTTTTCAACGATTACTGCAGTTTTTTGACCTTATCAAAAATCAATCATTTTATTTTACGTTTGTAATATCAAAAAACTGCATAATACCCGTAAACTTTCGTAATTATAAAACGCTTTCATTTCCATTAAAATGAACACGGAAAAACATAGAAAGGATTCAAATATATGAAAGAACCTATTTTTAAAGCCACTCATATCGTCAAGCAATTTGGTCCGACGATTGCTTTAAACGATATTGATATCGCTATCTATCCTGGCGAAATCAGAGGCTTCATCGGTGAAAACGGCAGTGGTAAATCCACCATGAGTGCCATCATGACCGGTATCTATGAAGCGACAAGCGGCACGATGGAATACCATGGCAAGCCCTGGAAACCGTCTTCCATCGTCGAAGCATTGAAGGGCGGCATCGGTATCATCGTTCAGGAAAACGGAACAATCGCACAGATCTCTGTTGCAGAGAACATCTATCTGGGCGAATTGAACAACTTCTCCGGCGCACACTATTTTTATGAAAAGAAAGTCGAGAACTTTTCCTCCTTCTTCGATATCGATCTGACTGCTTTCGATCAGAAGTTCAATGAATACAGCGAATTGATCAAAAACGGTGAGAACAAGAAGGCACTCTTCAAGCAGGCCAAGAAAGACTTAAAAGAATTATATACATCTTTAAGCGAACAGTTGGCTAAGAACAATGAACCCAAGCTTGCCAAAGAAGATGAGGAGTTCAACAAGAGAGCTGCTGAAGCATTCAAGAACTTCAATGATGAAAACGAAAAGATCAATAAGAAATATGATCTTAACGAAGAAAAGTTGGATGATTCCTTGAAAGAGACAAGAAGAAAGTATTATCTCGATCAGAACAAGAAGAATTACAAGAAGCTCTGCAAGCATCTTGATAATGCTTCCTACTTGAGAAGAACATTGATCAAAAACGATCTTGTCTACCTTGAAAACCATTATCTCAATGCTGTAAGAGAACTCAAAGAGCTCATCACAAGCCCTGCCATGAAGAAGTTCAAGAACGGAACACTTAACTTCTTCTTCGGTCCCTTCGTCAACGGAAAGAAGTTGAGAAAGTATGCTGAGAACGCTCTTCATAAGATCGGTGTCAACCATATCCAGGCCGGTGCTCCTACCTTCGCCTACGATATGCAGGACAGAAAGCTGATTGAAATCGCAAAGTGTCTCAACAAGGATCCTGAGATCTTCATCGTCGACGAAACAACAACGGCATTAAGTGAAATCGGCCGTAACCTCTTATATAAGAAGATGAATGAACTCAAGGAACAGGGCAAATCCGTCCTCTTCATCTCTCACGACCTTGATGAATTGATGGAGAAGTGCGATACCTTGACTGTCTTAAGAGACGGAAGCATCGTTGCCAACTTATCCAAAGAAGCCAACGAATTCGATCCTGAAGTCATCAAGAAGGCCATGATCGGCCGTACCTTAAAGGGCGACTACTACAGAAGCGACTACGATGGTTCTTTCAACGAAAAAGTCGTTCTGAAATTGGTCGACGGTATCAAGGGCAAGAAGCTCAAACATGTCAACCTCGAATTACATGAAGGCGAAATCTTAGGTATCGGCGGCTTAAGCGACTGCGGTATGCACGACTTAGGAAAAGCCTTGTTCGGAAGCGAGAAGTTAGAAGGCGGCTTTGTCTATGTCGGTGATGATCTCAATCATCAGATTACCAGCGAAGTTGTCGCTATGAAGAACAAAGTCGGTTACTTATCCAAGAACAGAGACGTAGAAGCCTTGGCTGTCAAGACCAACATCTTCGACAACATCGCAATCGCATCCATCAACAATGTCGCCAAGCTGAACTTCTTTGTCACCAAGGGGCCTGAAAAGAAATTGGTCAATCAGCAGGTCAAAGACCTTCAGATCAAATGCAACTCCTCTCAGCAGCTTGTCTCTACCTTATCAGGCGGAAACAAGCAGAAGGTTTCCTTCGCCAAGTGGATTGCAAACGATTCCTCCATCCTTATCCTTGACTGCCCTACCCGTGGTGTCGATATCGGTGTCAAACAGTTCATCTACCAGTTGCTCTATAAGATGAAGAAGGAAGGCAAGTCCATCATCATGATTTCCGAAGAATTGCCTGAGCTCATCGGTATGAGCGACAGAATCGTCATCATGAAAGACGGAAACGTCAGCAAAGAATTCATGCGTGATAAAAATCTCTCGCAGGAAGAAATCATCAAATACATGATTTAAGAGGTGTCACCAAATGGAAAAAACTTTAAATTTAACCGCTCCTACAGGATTGGGTTTCTCTACAGAGTTAGTCGATAAGATCATCGCGATCGAAGAGAACAGATCTTCCGATGACAAAAATGAGCTGATGGAAAAGCTTAAAGCTGAGTTCCACGCTCTTAAGCCGCAGTACAGCAAAACCATTTCTGAAGAAGTCGAAGCTTTGAACAAAAAGCACAAAGACACATTGGCAGCTATCGAAAAGACTTATGCCGATGGTGTCAACAAGACTGAAAACGAGTTCAAAGAGAACAAGATCGATGAAGTCAATTACAAGAATGCTTTGAAGGGCTTGAAGTTCAACGCCAAGAGAAGTAGAAACAAAGAAGTCAAAGATTATGAAGCCGAGCTGAAAGAGACCAAAGCCCAGATTGAAAAGCTTTACCTCGATTATGAGCTCTTGGCAAAGACCATCAAAGGCACAAGAGGCTGTGTGATGATCGCTATCGAAAGAAAGGTTGAGGTTTTCTTTAATACCTTCTCCTTCCGCGCCCTCTTGAAGAACAAAGGCTTCTGGGTCAATCTGATCCCGGCCATCATGCTCGCTCTTCTCATCATCTCCTTTGTCATCGCCAAGAAGATCACAGGCTATGGCGGCGATATCACAAACGTCATCAACAACGGTGTCTTCATCTCCGTCGTCGCAACAGGCGCCGTCTTCATCTACTCCAGCGGTTCCTTCGATATGTCCCTTGGTCCTGCATCCTTGATGTGCGCCACCATCGCCGGCATCTTATGGAACTCCACACAGAACATCTTCGTCTCCTTCATCGTCGCCATCTTGTTAGGCGGCCTGTTAGGTATTGTCAACGCCGTTCTTGCCAACGTTCTTGACTTGCCTGTCATGGTTATGACACTCACCATGATGAACATCTTAAACGCCATCCACGCTGTCATCCTTCAGACTGTCGGCAACCAGCTCTTCATCAAAGACGGCATGGTCGGAAGCGGAAAGAACACGGAGACAGTCGTCTATGCAACCTTCTTAGTCACCTTCTTCCTCTTATGCTGGTTTATCTTCAATTACACAAAGATCGGACGCAGAAACAAATTCATCGGTAGCAACCAGATTGCAGCCAAATACAACGGTATCTCCTTAATGAAGGCCGGTATCATCTCCTTCGCTATCAGCGGTGTCGGACTTGGCTTATGCGGATTCTTATTCGCTATGAGCAAATCCGGAAGCTCCTATTCCACCGGTACCATCCTTGATACTATCGGTCTCAACGTTGTTATCGCCATTGTCTTCGGCGGCATGACGACAAGCGGCGGCCCCAGAAGCCGTGTCAGCTGCGCAGTCATCGGCGCCTTCTTCTGTATTTTCTTAGACGAGTTGTTCAGAGCCATCGGTATTGCGGATTATCGTTATATTGCAAAGGGCATCATCTTCCTTGTCGTCTCCTTTGCCAACATGTATAACACCCGCCCGAAGATGCTCGCTAGATAGGAGGTAAGAGAAATGACATATTCAGAACCAATCGCATTCAATAAGAATCCCATCACTTCCAATAGAAAACTGAAGAAGTTCGGACGTAACGTCTTCTACTCCTTAGGTGTTCCTGTCGCTTTCCTTATCATCGCCTTGATCTTAGCAGCAAGCGCTGGTGAAACTCTCTTCTACAAAGCTGGAGACGGAAATGCCACCTTGAAGAACGTCATGATCTTTGTCAAATCCATCGCCTTGACAATCATCGCAGCCATGGCCTTAAACGCCAACCTCAACAGCGGCCGTATGGACTTCTCCTTAGGTGCCACAGGCATCTTAGCCGCTCTCATCTCCTCCATCATCCTTAAGAACGATATCTCCACCATTCCGAACATCGTCATGTTCTTATTGTTGACGATCCTCATCGGTATGGTCTTAGGCTTCATCAACTCCTTAGTCTTCATCTTCCTTAAGCTTCCTCCGATTGTTATGTCCCTTGGTATGTGTCTTGTCTTTGAAGGTATTGCCAAGATCATCGTCGGCGGCAACAACTCCTATAAGTTAGTCGACAGCGAGATCACCGGAAACTTCTTCATCGAGCCTATCGTCATCATTCCGATCTTATTGATCGCCTGCACCTTCATGGCTTTCGCCTTATGCTACACCAAATACGGATACAACAAATTAGCTCTTGTCTATGATCAGAAGGTCTGCGTCGAGACCGGTATCAACGAAGTCAGAAACTGCATCGTCTCCTTCATCATCGCCGGCGGATTGATCGGTTTATACCAGGTCATCGATACCTGCTCCTTATCCACCGTCTCCATCAAAGTCGACTTAGGTTCCTCTACAACCGTCTTCAAGAACTTCTTGCCGATCTTCATCGGCGGCATCATTGCCAAATACAGCAATCAGATCGTCGGTCTGTTCTTAGCCGTTGTCGGTACTACCTTATTGAACACCGGTATGGATGCTGCTCAGTCCATCGGCTTCACAGCTGACGTTCAGTCCCTCATCACCGGCTTCAGCGTCTTCGCTGTCTTGGTCTACATGGTCGATAAGCAGAGATTCATCAACTGGATCAAGAAAAGAAAATACATCCATACGAAGAATAAGTTACAGGAAGAATAGGAGGAGAAAATATGAGAATCAAAAAAACATTACTGAAAACAGGTCTGTTCCTGACATTATTTTCCACTACCGCCTGTTCTCCCTTCACCTTCATCGGAAACGGAAACGGAATCAAGCCCTTTGCCAACACCAACAACACCATCTTCTTTGCCTTATATAACTATTATGGCATCGAAGGTCAGCACTTCACCAACAAGTGGCTCGGTATGAACGATGCCTTATTGGAACACGGCATCCAGGTGACAGGCTATGAAGCCCAAAAAGACGCCAAGAAGTTCAAGATCAAGAGACTTGAAACCAGCGATCTTCCCAAAGATGCTGAGATCTACATGGTTAACAACCAGACTTGGGATACTGGCTTACAGTACAACAAGCCTCTTGCCAACAAGAAGCCGATGGCCGTCATCTCAACCTGCAACGGCGTCGAATTTGCCGCTAACCCGATCAAGGCCAGCGGTTTAGGAACACAGAATGCGACAATCGGAAGTTTCTCCGACAACTACTACAAAGCATTCCAGGACGGTTCCTTATCCTACTTGGTCACAAAGTACACAGCGCACATCGCACCGATCTTCGCTGCCTGCGTCGATGCAGTCGAAAACAATCAGGCCATGAAGAACACTGACGGCACCGCTTTGAAGCTCTCCGTCACCAACTGGGCTGTCACCAGCATCGAACAGTATGATGAGATGGTCAAAGTCGACCAGTTCATCATGGATACGGAAAAGGGTGTCCATCCTACCATCATGAAGAACAACCTCGATCCTTTCTTCACAAAGTCTAGTGCAAGTTATGGTGCCAGTAACCTCACCAAATGGGTCTCTGAATCTTCCTATGAACAGATCTATGATCTGTATCACAGCAATGATAATAAGACCGATACAAAGAGAACAGGAAACAAGATCAAAGCCGGTCTTTTAGTCCCTGGAAGCATCAACGATACCGTTCAGGCCTACATCGACTACATGAAGGATTATCTTGCCGACATCTACAATGTCGAATTCCTTACCAATGAAGCCATCTCTTCTACAAACACACAGTCGATTGCCTGCAAGTCATTGATCGACAATGGTGCACAGTTCATCATTTCTCTTCAGGATGATACAGACAGAAATTCAGCCATCAAGATCGCCGATGAACACAATGTCTACTTCGGTATCGCCGGCACCTGTCAGAACCCGATTGACTACGAAGCAACAAAGAACTATCAGCACTTTGTCGGCTCCATCGGAACCTCTATCGAAGAGGAAAGAAGAGCTGCCAAAGAGATGACCAACTACTATCTTGAAAAGATGATTGAAAGAGGCGAGGTCAACTAATGGCTCGCTACACTATCGATTTCTACGCAAAACACTTAGCAAGAAGAGTCACTGTCTCCTTAGTCGTTCCTTCCTTGAACTTACATGAATCCTTGAACAATAAGAATCCTTCTTATTATCAGGAAAGCACAGAGAAATATCCGCTTACGATCTTCCTCTGTGGATTCGGTGACAACAAGGAAGCATGGCTGAGAAACACGAACGTCGATTCCTTATGCGAGAAAACCAAGATTGCAGGATTATTCATCGACGGCGAAAACAAATGGTATCTCAACCATGGCGCCATCGATGATTACTATCACTTCATCGAAATCGATCTTCTCGATTTCGTCTATGGAAACTTCACCTGCCTCAGCAAAGAGATGCCTCTTGTGATAGCAGGTGTGAGCATGGGCGGATACGGAGCGATGTATCACTACCTTACCAACATGGACAAATACAAGGCGTGCATCGCCTTGTCCCCTGCCGTAAAGCCTGACTTCCTGGATGAGACAAAGTTCGGTTCCTTAAGAAATCATTTCTTAGAGAACAAGGACAAGGAACTCAATGTCTATCTCGCCATTGGCGAAAATGATTTCATCATCGGCCAATCCAGAGAGTTCAATGACTTCCTCATCAGCAATGTCAAAAATGTCGAATACAAGTTTGTCCCAAAGAAAGATCATTCTTGGGACTTCTGGAGAGAAGAAATCTACCCTATCTTCGATTATCTCAAAAGCCTCGGTATTATCGGTCGATCAGCCGCTTAATATATGATTTTCAAAAACTTTGAAAGGAGAACTAAGGTTATGAAAATTAAAAAATTAGTTGTCAGTTTATTCTCGTTGACCATGTTGGCAGGATGCGGAAACAAAACAAGTGCAACAGCCGCCAAGGGCAACATCGATGATGTTTTAGCCGGTTTTGAAACATCCTTAAAGGGTGCAGCTTCCTTGACATTCACCTCCAAATATAAGACAGACGTCATCAGCGAAAAGGGCGGCATGGATAGCTTCAAGCACGATGTCAACAACACCGTCACTGCCGATGTCAACCTCATAGAAGGCGATCTTTACCTCTATGTCAAGAACAATGCCAAGGACAAAGAAGATGCCAAGGTTCGTGAAGCCCTTCTTTACAAGGATGCCACAAGCTACAAGTATGTCACCACAGTCATGGAGAATCCTGTCGAATTGGCCAATGAAACAGAAGCCAGAGCCAAGATCGATGAATTATTAGGCAAATTATCCGAAACCTACACCGGAAGTGTTGATACCACTTCCTTAGTCTTCGCTAAGGACGGTGCCTATGAGCACAGAGAATTCGGTCTCAGCACCGAAAACATCGCCGTCGAAGACTACATCGGCGAACCCACCTTCGAATTAGCCGATGAGAAGACTGTCAAAGTCACCGGCGACCTCGATTATATCGGCTATCACACCGATGCCGGTATCTCTGACTTCCCTGGCAAGGATGGTGGAAAGGCTGCTACCTACAGCATCACAACAAACGAAAAGGGCTATGTCACATCCTACATCGAGACCATGGATGCTTCCTTGGAAATGCCGATCATGAACCCTGCTCCGACTGTCACCATCAAGGGCACCAAGACCTTAGAGGCCAAGTATGATCAGACCATCACCAAGAAGACTGAAATCAGCCACAGCCTTACCACTACAAAGTTATCCGTCTCCGACACCAACTTCGGAACTGTCGAAACCTTCACAACAACAAAGGTCGGCGGAGAAAAGACACCTGTCGCCAATGGTGCTGACTTAGTCGTCGGTCAGTTCTTAGCTGTCAAGGTCACCCCTGCCGGAACTAACACCGTCAAGATGGTCACCTTCAACTCCGCTTCTAAGGAAGCTCCGGAAGCTGATGGCTACTACTACTTCGAAATCACCGAAGGAAAGGCAAGCCTCACTGTCAACTTCACTGGTTCTGATACAGTCGCTCCTGTCACCTATGGTACTTTCAGTGTCACTGCAGCTGAAGGCATCACCTACACTGCCGCTTGGTTCACCTTGGTCAATGGCGCACCGGATTCCATGAAGCCTGTCACTGACAACAAGGTCATCGTCGGAAAGAACAACTGGATTGCTTTCACAGTCACTGCTCCTGAAGGCAAGACAGTCAAGGCAACTATCGACAAGGGCAACATCAACTTCATGATGGGTGCTTATTGTGTCAATGTCAAAGAAGAAGGCGCCTACAATGTTAGCTTCGGACTTGAAGAAAGCACAACCGATCCTGTCACCTACAATGCTTCCATCGTTCCTTTGAACAATAACTTCGGTATGTTCTCTAACATTCAGTTATTCACCTGCAAGGCCAATGATTTCAAGAACATGACAGCATTGGGCCAAGGCGATTCTGAAAAATTGGTCGCTGGCAATTGGTTATGCATCAAGGTCAACGAAGGCTGCACAGTCACAAAGCTTACAGTCAACGAAAAAACCTGCATGACTGGTGATCCTAAAAACACTGGCGGATATTATGTCTTCACCATCGCTGAAGGCAAGAATGTCTTAGACGCTCAGATCACAAAGTAATCGTCGTTTCTTCCTAAGGTCTGGTATTTAGTTTGATTCTAGTGTTGTGTTTCCTCTTAGTGCTCCTAAGGGGAAACACAACAGTTCCTCCTTTCTTTTCTGAAAGCAAAATCAGAATGAATCCAGGCCTTATTTATTAAAAGTGAGGTTTTATAAAATGGCAAAAAAAGTTAATCTACACGAAAAACCTTATTGTCTGAATGATAAACAGATTGATGAAGTCGAATCTCTTGTTTCAGGTATGTCGCTTGACGACAAACTGAAGCAGTTGTTTATCTGTCTGACGAAACAGAAGGATGAAGAATATCTTAAAAACGAGATGGCTTTGACAAAATGCGGCGGTGTACGTTACAACCCAGGACTGCTCAAAGACATCTACAGTCACAATTATTTTGCCCAGAAATACAGTGAGATTCCCTTGTTCACCTGCGCCAACACAGAAGAGGGCGGCAATGGTGCTTTTGTCAACGGAACCTTCATCGGAAGCGAAACCAAAGTCGCTGCCACCAATGATAAGCATAACGCCTATATCTTAGGCGATGTCTCAGCAAAGGAAGCAAAGCTTGCCGGTGTCAACACCCTGTTTGCTCCGATTGTCGATATTCATAACAACTTCCACAATCCTGTCATTTCTTTAAGAACTTTCGGAAATGATGCCACTAAGGTAAAAGATTACAGCCTTGAATTCTTAAGAGCCGTTCATGATAACGGGTTATTAAGCTGTGCCAAGCACTTCCCAGGAGACGGATATGATGAGAGAGATCAGCATCTGTCTCCCTCTATCAATCCTCTAAGCAAAGAAGAATGGGATCAATCCTTCGGAATGATCTATTCTTCCCTGATTGAAGAAGGATTGGATATGGTGATGGCCGGTCATATCAAGCTTCCCGCCTATCAGAAACACTTCGACAAGGAAGTGAAAAAGGGCGGATATAAGCCAGCTACGATCTGTAAAGAACTGATTACAGACTTATTGAAGGAACAGCTTAACTTCAATGGTCTTGTCGTAACAGATGCTACCCATATGGTCGGTCTTACTTCCAGTGAGAAGAGAAGCGATATCATTCCGGATATCATCAATGCAGGATGCGATATGATTCTCTTCTACAATGACTTTGAAGAAGACTTCAAGTTCATCAAAGAAGGATACAACAGAGGTGTCATCACTGAAGAGAGACTCAATGATGCCATCAGAAGAATCCTCGGTCTCAAGGCTAAGCTTAACATCCTCAATAAGAAGGTGGATGAATTCATGCCTCCTTTAGAAGAGAATGTCGACTTAAGCGAACACAAGAAGTACACCGAGAAGATCAGTGAGGAAGGTATCACACTGGTCAAGAATCTCGATAACGTTTTCCCGCTTGATAGCAGTAAGACAAAGAGAATCCTTCTTGTTCCGCAGGAAGATGAGAATATCTTCCAGTCCTTCATGCCAAAAAGAGGGCCTTCCATCTATGAGCAGCTCAAGATGATGTTAGAAGAGAAGGGCTTTGAGGTCACCATCTTCGAATCCTTGATGGACAAGGCTAAGAAGATGGATCCTAGAGAGGCGATGGGCCTTGTCATGAATGTCTATAACAACAAGACACCGATAAGAGATCTGACTGATAACTACGACTTAGTGATTCAGTTTGCCCACTTCGATTCTCATAACACTGTCCAAAGAATCAGCTGGAAGTTATCAAAGGGCACTGCCGATATTCCGTGGTATGTCCATGAGCTTCCTGTCATCTTTGTCTCATTATGCTGTCCGTTCCACCTCTTCGATGTCCCACAGGTGAGGACCTACATCAACTGCTATGACAAGAACATTGTCACACTGAAGAGTTTAGTGAAGAAACTGGTCGGAGAGAGTCAGTTTAAGGGAATAAGCCCTGTTGACGCTTTCTGTCAGAATGAAGATATTGAATATTAAACATTAAAAAGGAGCCACATTATGAAATTACCGTTTGAAATCGATCTGAAAGACAAAGTCGTTGCCGTCACTGGAGCAGGCGGTGTCATCTGCTCTTATCTTGCCCATGCTATTGCAGCCTGCGGCGCAAAGGTCTGTCTTCTTGACCTCAACAAGGACAACGCTCAGAAGTTCGCTGATGAGATCGTCAAAGAAGGCTACATTGCAAAAGGCTATGAAGCCAATGTTCTCAAGAAGGAATCCTTAGAAGCATGCCACGAAGAAATCTTAAAGGACTTCGGAAAAGTTGATATTCTTGTCAACGGCGCAGGCGGAAACAATCCCCGTGCTACAACCGACAACGAATTCATGGAATTAGATGATCTGGACAAGGAAGGCATGAAGACCTTCTTCGATCTCGATGAGGCCGGTGTTGAATTTGTCTTCAACCTCAACTTCATCGGAACTCTTCTCCCCACTCAGGTCTTTGCCAAAGACATGATTGGAAGAAAGGGATGCTCTATCCTCAACATCGCCAGCATGAACGCCTACACTCCTTTGACAAAGATTCCCGCCTATAGCGGAGCCAAGAGCGCCGTCAAGAACTTCACCAGCTGGTTGGCTGTTCACTTCTCTCATATCGGAATCAGAGTCAATGCTATTGCCCCTGGATTCTTCTCTACAGCCCAGAACGCCAAATTATTATGGAATGAAGATGGCACTCCGACAAAGAGAACCGGAAAGATCATCAATGCTACCCCGATGGGAAGATTCGGTGAGATCGATGAACTTGTCGGTGCAACCTTATTCTTATTATGTGAAGAAGCCAGCAGCTTCATCACCGGTATCTGTGTTCCGATCGATGGTGGCTTCTCTTCCTATAGCGGTGTCTAATCTATGTTTAAAAAAGAACATGATGTTTTGATCTGTATCGATAGCGATGGCACTATCATGGATACAATGACGATCAAACATGTCAATTGTTTCGGTCCGGCTTTCATCGATATCTTCTCTGTCAACGAAAACAGAGAAGATATCTTAAAGCATTGGAATGAGACCAATCTCTATACCATGACAAGAGGCATCAATCGCTTCCAAGGTCTGAAAGAGATTCTCATCTACTGCTCTAAGAAGTACAACCTTCACTATCAAGGCACTGAGGCCTTCTATCACTGGGTTGATACAACACCCACTTTCAACATCACACTCTTGAAAGAAGAAGGCGAGAAGATTGACAGTGAGACGATTCAGAAAGCGATTCTTTGGAATGATGAAGTCAACAGAAGAATCAGACTCCTTCCTGAAAACAAGATGTTTGAGAATGTCTATGAGACACTTCTCAAGCTCAGAGAAGTCTCTGACCTTGTCGGTGTCAGCAGCGCCAACAAAGATGCGGTATTTCAGGAGTGGGAGAAAAACGGAATCCTTTCTCTCTTCAAAGAAGTCTGCTGCCAGGACAAAGGAAGCAAGACGGCCATCATCAAGGAATCCAAGAAAGGATACCTCGATGAAAATGTCATCATGGTCGGCGATGCTTTAGGCGATTTAGAAGCCAGCAGAAACAGCAACTGCCTCTTCTATCCGATCATCCCTTCCAAAGAGAAGGATAGTTGGAAAGAGTTAGGCGATATTGTCTCACTCATCAAAGACGGAAAATACAAAGACTTAGAAGAGAAGTACATCAATGAATTCAAAGAATTCCTAGGAGGAAATCAATAATGGAATTGTTAAAGCCTTTAAAGGTCGGAAACGTCACTTTCAAAAACAGAGTCATGTTCCCGCCTCTTACGACAGGATATGAAGAGAAAGACGGCAGCGTCGGAGAACAGTCTTTGGCTTTCTACACAAGACTTGCCAAAGGCGGTGTCGGTTATATCGTTTTAGGAGACGTCGTTCCTGTTCCCACCTTCTCTCCTACTCCGAAGTTATTCATGGACAGCCAGATTGATGGCTTCAAGAGATTGGCTGACGCTTTGCACCAGTATGACTGTAAAGTCGGTCTTCAGGTCTTCCATCCTGAATATGATGCAGAGACTCTCTCCATGCTCTTCCGCCAGGGCAAGATGGATGAGGCCAGAGCCAAGCTCCATCACGATATGCTCTACTACATCAACGAAGTCAGTAAAAAACAGTTGGAGCAGGTCTTAGAGAAGATCAAGGCCTGTGTCATCAGAATGAAGAAGGCCAACATCGATGTTGTCGAAATCCACGGCGACAGATTAGTCGGTGCCTTATGCTCCAAGATCTTAAACAAGAGAGAGGATGAATTCGGCGGTTCCTTCGAAAACAGAACCAGATTTGCTCTCATGATGTTTGATGCGATCAAGAGCGTATGCGGCAATATGCTGATCGAATACAAGCTTCCGATCGTCACCAAGGACAGAAACGGAAACCTGATTGGAAAAGGCGGACTTGAAATCGATGAGGCCGTCAAACTCGCCAAGCTTTTGGATGAGAGAGGAATCGATATGATTCATGTCGCTCAGGCCAATCACACTGGCAATATGAACGATACCATCCCTGCCATGGGAACAAGAGATTACGCTTTCATGCTCTCTGAGGCCAAGGCTATCAGAGAAGCCGTCAAATGCAAGATCTCCATCGTCGGAAGACTGACAAACGCCTTTGTCGGCGAAGCCTTAGTCAGCAATGGCACTGTCGATATGGTCGCCTTCGGAAGAAGCTTATTGACCGATCCTGATATCGTCAACAAGCTCATGGAGAACAAGCCTAACCTCATCAGACACTGCATCATGTGCAACAAGGGCTGCACCGATGCTATCTCCAGCAGAAGATTCCTCTCTTGTGTCCTCAATGCCGAAAACGGCTATGAGACAACAAGACAGATCAAAAAGGCAGAACATGTCTATAACGTCGCTGTTGTCGGTGCTGGTGTCGCCGGACTTGAAGCAGCCCGTGTCTTAAAGCTCAAAGGCCACAATGTCACTGTCTTTGAGAAGTCTCTCAAGGTCGGAGGCCAGATCAACATCGCCAAGATTCCGCCTAGAAAGATGGAGATGGAAAGAATTCTCAACTACTATGAAGAGAATCTCAAAGAGCTCAATGTTCCGATTTTGCTCAATACTGAATTCAAGAAGGAAATGGCTGACAGCTACGATTATGTCGTCGTTGCAACCGGTGCAACAAATGCATGCCCTCCTATCAAGGGAATCGACGGAAAGAACGTCGTCTCCTCCTGGGATCTTCTTGCCAACAAGCAGATCGTTGTCGGTGATGTCATCATCTGCGGTGGCGGTCTTGTCGGCTGTGAGACAGCCGAATACTTAGCCGAAAAGGGCTACAACGTCTCTGTCGTTGAAATGATGGACAAGATTGCAAAGGAAGAAAGCTCCACTGTCATGCCTTCTATCCTTGCCTCTTTCAAAGAGCACAATGTCAAAGTCTACACCTCCTCTAAGATCAAAGAGATGAGCTTAGAAGGTGTCAAGGTCGATAAGCTTGACAAGGACGGCAATGTCATCGGCGAAGAGATGATCAGAGGTGACTTCATCGTCACCGCCTTGACATCCAGAAAGAATCCGCTTGTCTTAGAAGGTGTCAAAGCCAAGGTCGTCTATGTCGGAGACTGCAAAGACTCTTCACCGAACAACATCGAAAACGCAATCAAATCCAGTTACGATGCCTGTAATGCAATCGACTGATAATCAAATATTTAGGAGGTAACTCATGAAACTTACTTTCAGATGGTATGGCGAAACGGATTGCATTCCGCTTAGCTACATCAGACAGATTCCGAATATGAGCGGTGTTGTCACCGCTGTCTATGATGTTCCTGTCGGCGAAGTCTGGCCGATGGAATCCTTAGAGAAGCTGAAGAAATTAGCCGCTGATAATGCTCTTGAGATGGAAGTCATCGAATCCATCCCAGTTCACGAAGATATCAAGATGGGCTTGCCGACAAGAGACAAGTACATCGAAAACTACTGCGAGAACATCCGCCGCGTTGCCAAGGTCGGTGTCAAATGCGTCTGCTATAACTTCATGCCTGTCTTTGACTGGCTCAGAACCGAGATGAAGCATGTCAATGCAGATGGCTCCAACTCCTTAGCCTACTCCTATGAGGACTTCAAAAAGATCGATCCGAACAATCTTCATCTCCCTGGCTGGGATGAATCCTACTCCAGCGAAGAACTTCAGGGATTGCTTAAAGCCTATAAAAACATCTCTCATGAAGACCTATTCAACAACCTTGTCTATTTCTTAGAGAGAGTCATCAAAGTCTGCGATGAAGTCAATGTCAAGATGGCTATTCACCCCGATGATCCGCCGTGGGATGTCTTCAATCTTCCCCGTATTGTCAGCAATGAGAATGACTTAGACAGAATGTTTAAAGCTGTCCCTAGTCTCAACAATGGTCTGACATTATGCACAGGCTCTTTCGGAGCCGGAAGAAAGAATGATCTCATCCATATGGCCAGCAAATATGCAAGCCAGGGAAGAGTTCATTTCGCCCACTTAAGAAATGTCAAATACACAGATGAATTCGATTCCTTCTGTGAAGTCGGACATTTCTCCAAGGCCGGAAGCCTTGATATGGCCGGCATTGTCAAAGCCCTTGTCGACAACGGCTTTGACGGCTATGTCCGCCCTGACCACGGAAGAAACATCTTCGGCGAAGATGCAAAACCTGGTTATGGTTTGTTCGACAGAGCCCTCGGCTGTGCCTACATCAACGGACTTTTCGAAGCATACGAAAAAGAAAGAAAATAGGTGAACACTATGAGACAGTTTTTTGATGATCGTGTTTTGTTAAGCAATGAGGAATCCGTTGTTTTATACAATGAAGTCAAAGATCTTCCGATCATTGATTATCATTGTCATTTGAATCAGCATGATATCAGAAACAATGCCAGATTCAGTGATATCGCTTCGTTATGGTTAGGAGGCGATCACTACAAGTGGCGTGCAATGAGATTATGCGGCGTCGATGAGTTCTACATCACTGGGGATGCCTCCAGTAAGGAGAAGTTCATCAAGTACTGCGAGATCATGCCTAAACTCATGGGCAATCCGCTCTATTATTGGTCTCATTTTGAACTCAAACAGGTGTTTGGAATCAATCTCGAAATCAATAAAGAGAACGCAGAGAAGATCTATGATCTTGCCAATGAGAAGCTGAAGAGCCTTGATGTCACATCTCTTTTGAAGCTGTTCAAGGTCGAATATATCGCAACAACTGATGATCCGACTTCCACCTTAGAAGATAACGGCATCATCAATGGTGTCAAAGTCATGCCGACCTTCCGTGCCGATAAGATTTTTGCCTTTGACAATGATTACATCAGAACATTAGGCAATGACATCCATGATTTAGAAGACTACAAGAAAGCCATTGTTGCCCGTTTAGACTATTTTGTCAGCAAGAGCTGCAAGATCGTCGATATCGGCTTCAAGGATTTCCCTTCCCAGATTTTCGATGAGAAGAGAGCCAATGATGCTTTCATCAATCGCGATCATATGAGCGATATGGAAAGAGATGGCCTGACTGGCAATCTCTTCCTCTTCCTCTTCAGAGAATTCAAGAAGAGAAACCTTATGGTTCAGCTTCACTTCGCTGTCATCAGAAACATCAACACCCCTATGTTTAAGAAAGTCGGTGTAGACAGCGGCTTTGATGTCATGGCCAAAGAGATCGATATCTATAACCTCATCAACCTGCTCAACGCCTTAAGCGATGAAGAACGCCCGACAATCGTCTTATAT